>JAERTH010000060.1 GCA_016844955.1 Fidelibacterota bacterium
ACCATAGATGAAGCACATAACTTCTTCATCCGCTGGGCAGAAACCAGTGGAAGTAATCATTCAGATTGGTTCAAGGATTTACCAGGCTACAGGGCGAATGAGAAAATCTATTAATTTAGGATTGTATAGGTTTAACCACGACTAATACAAGGGGTGCTGACCTGATTCCAGGTTAGCACTCCTCCTCCAAATTATTAAAGTCCAATGTCATTTTAACCTGACCTCACCGGGGGTGTTTGCGGACAATCTGCCAACACCCCTCCTGCCATTGTAGGCGATGGCTAAGCAAAAAATTCATCGCACTTTCATCTATAAATAGAATAGCCCCCAGGAACCGAAGTTCCCAAGGGCTTGGGGGGTGAAGTCAACACTTACCGAAACCAACATGCAACTTGTGCACTCAGAACGTTTTGAAGCGATACTTCAGCATTCTGAGTTCAGGCTTCAATCTTCGACAAGTGATTGAAGTATCGATCGGAAAAAGCGTTGATTGAAAATTGCCAGCAATTTTCAACTGGGGTGGGCGCTGAGGGATTCGAACCCCCGACCCCCTGCTTGTAAGGCAGGTGTTCTAAACCAACTGAACTAAGCGCCCTGATTCAATTATGAATCAGGAATTATGAATTACGAGTTTTAACTGGCAATTCCGTTTCCCTATATTGTCAAGTGCCTCTCTTTCGAATAGGCGCAGCGAATATACATGGTGCAATACGCTCTGCAAATTATTTCTCACTGCATGATTCTGCTAATCATATTTACCCGCAAAGGATTATATACCGCTATAACACTATAATCTTTTCTTTGACAGTCGCTGACAGATAATGTTAAGAATTAATAGACTTATAGTGCAATTTCACAAGGTATCCCCAATTCTAAGCTATATTATCTCCCAATTTATGGGGTATGCCCTAATGGAGAATTAAAATTGCCTATCAATAGATTTCTAACCGTTTCCTAACAATTCGTATTAGGTTTTTAGCATGACTGAACGGAATAATAATCTCATACTGGTTGTGGATGATGAAGAAGACATCCGTGAACTGGTTCGCTATAACCTGAATAAAATTGGAATTGAAACCTCCGGTGCCGTGACTGGAGAACAAGCTCTGGAACTTGCTAGAGAAGAACATCCTGCCCTCATCGTCCTGGATCTCATGCTCCCTGGCATAGATGGATTGGATGTTTGTCGCATCCTGAAAAATGATGCCCGCACCGAAGATATCTGTATCATCATGCTTACTGCAAAGGGTGAAGAAGCCGACATTGTTCGCGGTCTGGAAATCGGAGCGGATGATTATATCACCAAACCATTCAGCCCCAGCATCCTCACCGCCCGTGTAAAAGCCAACATCCGTCGCATTACCGGCTCAAAAGGTGGTGATGGTGTTATGGAATACGGTGATCTTTTTATCCACAAGGGTCGCCGTGAGGTACTTATCACAGGAACACCCGTAACGCTGACCAATACTGAATTTCAAATTCTCTACTTCCTGGCATCTAATCCCAATTGGGTCTTCACCCGCTCGCAAATCATAGAAGCGGTCAAAGGTGACAACTATCCCGTAACGGAACGGTCTGTTGACTTTCAAATTGTTGGCCTCCGCAAAAAGCTTGGCAGTATTGGTGATGCTATCAAAACCGTCAGGGGTGTAGGTTATCGATTCATTGAGTTATCTGAGAATTAATTCCCCCTGAGGATTTCCTTTCTTCCACTTGGTTAAGTGGTATATTTGCTCTGAAATTCAGTTTATTCCGCTCCTCACTAACTAAAAGGTGCTCCTCTTGAAAAAACAAAAGTTGATTGTTCGACTGTTTTCATCATATCTGGCTCTGGTGATTCTGGCCATGATGCTTATCATCATCTTTGCCTCCGCCGCCATCGAGGACTTCTATTTTGAGCAGAACGTCAACAACCTGCAGGCAAGGGCCATTCTTCTAGACGAAATCCTGGAAAGCAAAAATATCATCAACCCCGATACGCTTCAGGCATTTTGCCAAAATCTTGGGGATGAGATAAATACCCGGATCACCCTGATTATCCCATCCGGGCAAGTCCTGGCAGATTCCGATGAAGACCCCCGTAACATGGATTCACACCATGATCGACCAGAAGTAATACAGGCGTTGGCTGAAGAGGAAGGTGTGAGCCGTCGATCCAGCTATACCCTTGAGGAGGAGCATCTCTACTTTGCCAAAATGTGTACCAATGAAAAACACGCCATGATTATCAGGGTCTCCTTCCCTACCCACGCTTTGAAATCCGCAATGGATAGTCTCAAATTGAACCTCTTGATAGGTGGCGGATTCATAATCATCCTGCTGGCAATACTCAACTGGTACCTTTCTGGTCAGATATTGAAACCCATACAAATCATGGAATCCGGTGCCCGTCGTTTTGCCCGTGGCAAACTTAAAATGAAGGTACCCGAGTCTGACATCCCGGAACTGGGCAGTCTGGCACAATCTCTCAACCTCATGGCAAAGCAGATCTACGATAGAATACGGGTTATCACTCAACAAAAAAACGAGCAAATGGCTATCCTCAGCAGTATGACTGAAGGAGTGCTGGCTTTGAATCCTGATGGCGAATTACTCTCATGTAATCGAGCTGCTGCCAACATGTTTGGGTTACACGCCAAAACCATTGTTGGACGACCACTGCATGAAGTGATACGGCATACTGAACTCATTGATTTTGCGACCACAGTCCTGGGGACGAAGAAGAGCAGGGAATGTCATATCTCACTGTTCGAACCAGAAGAACGCACACTGAATGTCATTGGCAGCCGCATGCCCGCAAAGAAAGGGGCTACCGGTGGTGCGGTGCTGGTTTTTACAGACCTTACCCAGATTCACAGGTTGGAAGGCGTTCGCAGAGAATTTGTTGCCAATGTTTCCCATGAACTCAAAACCCCCATCACATCCATTCAGGGATATGTCGAAACGCTTCAGGATGGCGCATTAAAGGATACTGAGAATGCCCAACGTTTTCTAGAAATTATATCTAAACATGCCGTCCGTTTAGGACAGATTGTCGATGACCTTCTGGAGCTATCCAGGATTGAGGAAATAAAGGAAGGTGAGAAACAATATCTTGAAGATCACGCATTGAATGAGCTGATACAAAGCACCTTGACTCAATTCAGACCTGCCGCTGAGAGCCGCTCTATTGCTATTAATCTTGAACTTGAGGAAAATGTTGAACTACTGCTCAACGCGAAGCTCTTTTCTCACGCGCTGGGCAACTTGTTGGACAATGCCATTAAATACTCAGAAAGCAATACCTCGATTTCCATAATCACTCAGCGTCAGAAAAAAAGCCTGCTCCTGGAAATTCGGGATCAGGGACCTGGAATTGATGATCACCACCTCACTCGAATTTTTGAGCGTTTTTATCGTGTGGACAGAGGGCGCAGCCGTGAAGTCGGCGGAACGGGTCTGGGGCTTTCCATTGTGAAGCATATCGCGCGCATCCACAACGCTACTCTCGAAGTGGAAAGTGTTCCTGGTGAAGGCAGCACCTTCAGACTTCTCTTCCCCATCACCTAGGAGACTTAACAAGCCCGGTGGCTGAGCCTCCCTTATATTCCAGGGGATGACATTTCGGCGAGCTCAATGTCCGGCTGAAAGAAAAGGGCCATCCGAAGACAGCCCTTTTGATTTGGGGATGGCAGTCCCCTGTGTGTGAAGGAGAACTTTACTTTAGAAGCATCATTTTCCCGGTGAGTGTTTCCTGTGAAGTCTGGATTTTGTACAGATACAAACCCGTTGAACTCATGTCATTATTCGCGTTCCAGGTAATTTGCTGGATACCGCTATTCATGTGAGAAAAATCTAATCCACTCACCAGTCGTCCATTCAGGTCGTAAACGCTCAGGGTTACAGCTCCAGCTCTGGCTAATTCAAAGCGGATCCTGGTGGATGGGTTAAAAGGGTTGGGATAGTTGCCCAGAAGTCTGGAGCTCTCTGGTGCCTGGAAGGCTACCGTGCCATCTACTGAGACTGTGGACATGCGTCCTTTCTCAGTGAGCCAGCTGTAGGGTGCCATCCAGAGATCATCTCCAAAAGCACCCTTGAAATCTGTCTGCGTAAAGAAATCATCGGCAGGAACCGTATCAACATTGTCATAGGCAGGTCCGTTTGTGGCTGGACGAGGATCAATGATACCACCTGTCTCGCGACCATCAAGGCTGGCCAGCTGAGGATCCACAGCCAGGGATGTGAGACCGTATTCTCCTGAGAATTGGGCTCCCAGCATGCCGCTGATGATATTGTTGGGTGACCAGTATAGGTAGTCTGGATATCCAGCAGCCTCAGCAGTTGCCCAGTCAGAAGTTACCGTTTCTGATCCATTGTCAGAGTTTTTTAATCCATCCTCTTTACCATCTACAACGATATAGTTACCAAACTCGCCACCCAGACCTTCACGCAGTCTGAGAATTTGATCATTGTCTGCAACCGCCGTTGCTGAGCCAGATCCTACGAGTGTGACGTTATACCATTGTGGATGTGAGCGGGGTGTGGAGTTGAGGTCACCATTGGTCTTGCTGTCCATTTCATGGGCACGATTTCCAGCATCGGCTCCAACCATGGCAAACAGGAACTGTCCGCGACCCTGGTAACCTTCATCCACATCAAAAGCATCATCACCAACGAAAAGAACGTTACAATATTTAAGATCAACAGTTCCACCGAACATTTCAAATCCGTCATCCAGATTAAAGGCAACTTCAACATGCTCTATAGTGGTTCCATTGCCGACACCAGCCAATGTGACACCGTTGATCTCGTTGTCCTGTCCAATAGAACGACCACCGTGCCATACGCGGACATACTTCAACACACCGGAGTTGTCGTCTGCATCAGTACCACCATAAGGGATGCCTTCCAAACCTTCGACAAAGCTGCTGCCGCCATCTACAGCAATGGGTGCATCACCAAGGATAATGATACCGCCCCAGTTACCGCGGGGGTCCAGCATCTCATCTGCTGTGAGAACAGTTGTAAATGTAATGGGTGCATCAGCTGTACCCACGGCCATGATCATGGCACCTTTTTCAATGACCAATGCTGGGGCAAGACCGGCACCATCATCTTCGTTCGATTTGATGGTGGTTCCTGCTTCAATTGTCAGGGTTGCACCTGACTTGACAAAGGTCTGACCTGTGAGTAGATGTTCATCTGCAGCAGACCAGGTTTCATCAGATGTAATGGCACCGGAATGCTCGATTGCAAAAATCTGGGTCGCCATAGTTAGCAGAACCATTGCGACGATTAACTTTGTTTTCATACGTGTTTAACTCCTGTTTTGTTGTAATTGATATTTCACTCCCAGACTAAAGGATAGACCTGGCGAGTAAACTTTTCTGAGTTTGAAATCTCCTGTGGAAGATTCGATATGTCCAAAACGAACTTCAGAATTCAGTATGTTTTTGACTTTCATACTCAACTTCAAAGGACCGATGGCTTTACCTGCTGTCAGATTGAGAGAGTGAAAGGGGAACTCAAAGATGTCCCCCACCTCACCCACACCTACTGAGCTAATGCGTTTGGTAAAAGTGTTGTAAGCCAGGGCAAAGGTATAAGCGCTTGGAGACCTGTAATCTATGGCAGCATTAAACATCACCCGTGACTGGCCTTGTAAGGGTCGCTGAGAGGTGGAAGATGAATTTGCATAACTGGTTCCATTGAAAAGGAAAACCGTATCATTCACCGTAACTTCAGATTGTGAAATTGTTGAGTTCATTGAAAGCGTACCAAAGCCCATGGATAGAGGGATGGGTAACTTCTTGCGTAACTCAATTTCAACACCCTGGGTGTGAGCGCTCTTTGCATTTTGAAAAGTCTTGTAATCCAGATCTGGTGTTGAAATCATGGATACTTCAATTGGGTTTTCAAAGGTTTTGTAAAACAAACCCACCGAGATCAGCTCGGAGGCAGAAGGGTACCACTCGCCACGGAGATCAAAATTCTGAACCTGAGCATTTTTCAGGAAAGGATAGCCTATGGCGACCTCACCTTGATAGAACTCCTGGTAGGCAATTGGTGCTAATTCACGAAACTCCGGACGACCTACAGTTTTTGAATAAGCTGACCGTACAATCACCTCATCACTACTTTTATAGATGAAATTGAGTGAGGGTAAAATCACATCTTGACTCAAATTTGCCGCAGCGGTATCGCCATATATGGTCGTTGCCGGAGCGCTTGTGATGGGGTTGTAACTTTCCAGATTCATGAGATAATTTTCATAACGAGCGCCACCTTCAAAAGAGAAGCTCCAGTCTTTCTTCATCAGAATCGAAAAAGAAGCCATGGCATAGAAAGCCTCCGTATTTTCCAGAGCTGTATAGCCATTAAACGCATTCTTGGCAGTTTCATCAAGCATAAGCAATCCGTGTGACCAGACTCCTGAAGCCGTATCTAAGTGGAAGAAATTTTCCTCAGCGAAGGCTTCACCAAACGCCATGTCAGGGTAAACGTTCAACACTGAATCCTGCCAGCTGGCACTTGAGGAATTGGTAATGGCGAAAGAACGCTTTTCAAAGGTCCGTGATTTTTCTTGAATACGACTACCAACTTTTATTTTTACAGCATTGCTTCCGCTCAGGGGAACACTCAACTCATAGTTCACATCAAGTGAAAGATTTTCATCGATTCCATCCGTATAGTCGCGATATCCTATTTTCTGGGCTTGACGATCTATTACGTAATATGAATAGGCTGAATCAGTACCCGTGAATACCTCTTTCTCACTATAATTATGTGTGGAGTGATCGGGTTCGTATCGCGTGGATTTACCTTGATTTAAATTCCATTCAATTTGATGTTTGGGACCCAAAACAAAAAAGCTAGAACCGCTGAGACTGTTATTGGTAATCGTTTTCTCGATATAGTGATTACTGATAAAAATCCCAGATTCGACATTGGGCGTATATCCTTTTGAAATAGTATTTTTGTCACTTGAGGTATGGGTATATATCCGCTGCAGTTTGATTTTGTGGGCATCTTTGTATTTGAGCCCGGCGCTGATATTCGCACCCAGGTTGGTTTTATACTCTGAGATGTGGTTACTGCGCTCGGTATAGGGGCTTAAAAAGGAAGTCCCTTCACTTTCAGTTCCAGTACTCAAGGCGAATTGTGCTGATTCACTTTCCTGAGTTTTATAGTTGTTCTTAAAAACCAGGTTAGTAAAGAAACCATACTCTAAATTCTTGTTAATCTCATAGCGATCACCCAGATCAAATCCCACTCCAATGGGTTTAGACAATTCATTCTGGTGGTTGATAAAGGTTGGATTTGCTGCACGACTATATTCACCAATCCTCCCATACCAATCGATACGGCTCAGTCCTTCTGGAGTGTAAATGCTAGCTGTGGATAATATCTGATCATCAGGAATTTTTGCTGCCAGGGCACGGCTTCCATCGTCATAACCGAAATAATCATGTTTCCCTGAGTAGGTCTTGAAGAATGATCGCTTCTGGTAGTATTCACTCTCATCACTCACCGAAACCTTGAAATTAACCAGACGTTCATCAGGGTAAGCTTTGGTTTTTATGTTAATACTTCCACCTGCAAACACCCCTGGCAAATCCGGTGTAAAGGTCTTCAGCGCCACGATACTTTCCAGTAGCGCACTTGGGAATAGATCCAGAGGTACTGATTTTTTGTCCGGTTCTGGTGAGGGAATAGGCGCACTATTCATCTGGGTAGACGTGTAACGTTCTCCCAGTCCACGTACGATTGGAAATTTGCCTTCCCTTACACTCACTCCGGGTAAGCGTTTCAGGGCATCTGCTGCATTCGAATCCCCACTTTTGGACATCTCTTCTGCACTGACAGAATTTTCCATGTTAGAGGACTCCTGGCGCTCTTGCAGCGCGGAGAGTGTCGTCCCCTGTTTTGTCTCAGCCTGAACTACCACAGCTTCACCGCTGATGGATTCCATAAATAAATCGATATTTTTGCGGGTGTTAATGCCAGCATTTATCTGGACCTGCTCAATATCCGCAATTTCATAGCCGATGTAAGAAATGCGCAGAGTATAAATTCCAGGTTTGATGCCACGGATTTCATAATTGCCATTTATATCTGTGGCTGCACCAACACCACTTTCCAGAACAATAACATTGGCACCAATGAGGGCTTCACCAGTTTCACCATCGCTCACAACACCCAGCAGGTTTCCTCCTGTCTGGGCCAGTATCATCCCGGGCAGCATTAAGAGTAGCAGTTGGTTTCGTATAAATCTTGATATCATGTCTAAGTATTTCCTTCTTCACACAGTTATTCGCCAGTCGCTTTCTTGCGACGCATGAGAATGGCTTCTGGATGTTTGGATTAAATTGAGATTTGATTAGTGAATCTATTGAATTTGATTAGAAACAGGTGAGGCTGCTTTATAGCTATGCAAAAGCCAGGATTTTACAGAGCGCAAACTCCGGCTTTCAATCCCGTTAAAAACGCTATAAATAATTGTAGCGCAATTAAAATACTCATGCTTTCCTAACACTTCCCTAACAATTGAAATGCAGGTTGCTGGCGTGTGTGAAACGATAACGTATTTAGGAGAAAACAATTATGCAAAGATTAGTATTGGCAGTACTAAGTCTTACGCTTTTTACAACTTTATTTGCAGGAGATACAAAAATTAGTGGCGATACCCACTTTCATTATAGCTATGAGGATGAGGACAATAGCTCCTTCAGTCTCAACAGAGCTTATTTCACTTTTGCAAAGCAGGTGAATGATCAAGTCGCGTACAAATTCCAGACAGATGTAGGTGCTGGTGGTCCCTCAGACTATACCGTTTATGTAAAGAACGCCAACCTCTCATATAAATCAGAATTTGGTAAATTTGTTTTTGGGCTCCAGGGAATGAATATGTTCAAAATCCAGGAAAACACATGGGGCTATCGTTTTATTGAAAAGTCAGCCATGGATAAGAACAAATATTCCAGCTCTGCGGATATGGGTATCGGCTGGGAAAAGTCATTTGGCGCAATCACTCCCAACATCATGATTACCAATGGTACTGGTTACAAGCATGCTGAAGATGATACCTACAAAAAGTTATCTCTGCGTTTGCTGTATGGCGAAGCAAAGCTCAAAAAGGGATTCAATGCTGGAGCTGTTTTTAGCACTGAGACACAAGATTATTCCCTGGGTACTGGAAATACCACGGTAGTAGGTGGATTTGCAGCCGTCGTTGCCGGATCTATCCGTGTTGGTGGTGAATACGCAATGGAATCTATGGATATTGGCACCATCACCTCAGGAACACTCCTCTCCATATATGGAAATTATAAGCTTAACAAAATGATATCCGGATTTGGCAGGTTTGATCTGGTAGATCCTGATACGGAGACAGACGATGACGGTTACAACTACCTGATTATTGGAGCAGATTATCATCCAGGAAAAGTTTTTCACATGGCTCCCAATGTGAAAATCAAATCTCCTGAATCCGGTGACTCTGAGTCTATCTATCAGGTTAGTTTCCGTTTTAAAATTTAGAGAATATAAACCTGGCTTGGTAGTGGTAGCTGCCGCTGCCTTTAAAACAAAAGAAAAGGGAAACAAAATGTTTAAAAAACTTCTGATTGTGGGGTTGTCACTGGGACTGGCTAGTTTGGTCATGGTCGGTTGCAGTGATAAGAGCAAAGTTGAAAAAGCAGCACCCAAGTACATCACTATTAAAGGTTCTGACACCATGGTTCACCTGGCAAGCGCCTGGGCTGAGTCATTCATGACCTCACATCCTGACACGGATATCTCAGTGACTGGTGGTGGTTCTGGAACAGGTATCGCAGCTCTACTTAATGGTACGACTGACATCTGTATCGCGTCACGAACCATCAAGGAAAAGGAAGTCAAGTTGGCTAAAGAAAAAGGCCTGAACCCGAACGAGATTGCCACTTCCAGGGATGGAATCGCTGTAGTCGTGAATCCAGAGAACCCCATCAATGAATTGAGTCTGGAACAGATCTCAAAGATCTACACAGGAGTCTATACAAACTGGAATGAAATCGGTGGTCCAGATAAGGAAATCGTCATCCTGTCTCGCGAGTCCAGTTCAGGAACCTATGTATTTTTCCAGGGTCATGTCATGCAGAAGAAGGATTATTCACCTGATGCCATGCTCATGCCTTCAACCTCTGCTATTATTCAAAGCGTCTCTCAGGACATCTGGGCCATTGGGTATGTTGGCCTCGGTTATGGTGTCCAGGCAGCTGACAAGGTGAAGATGCTGGCCGTTAAGGAAGATGCTGACAGCCCGGCGGTTAAACCTTCAGTCGCCACTGTGCAGGATGCCAGTTATGGCATCGCCAGAGCTTTGCATTTCTATACTAATGGAGCACCAACGGGTGTGACAAAAGACTTCGTTGACTTTGTGCTCTCAGATGCAGGCCAGGAAATTGTTTTAGAAGCAGGATACGTACCTGTTAACTAATGAACACCTGGAAAGATAAAGCGATACATACGATACTGGTAGGGGCTGCCTCTACCAGTATCCTGATTGTTTTGCTCATTTTTGTTTTTCTGGGGAAGGAAGCTTTTCCCTTTATCTGGGAAGTTGGTTTTGGTGATCTCTTTCGCACAAAATGGATACCTGTTTCTTTTAAAGAAGAAATATTCGGTCTCATTCCCCTGATCACAGGTTCTCTGCTGGTTACTGGAGTAGCTACCCTCATCATGATTCCCTTCGGTGTATTTGGAGCAATCTATATTGCCGAACTTGGAACTGACACTGAACGCAGTTTTCTCAAACCCTTTATCGAAATTCTTGCAGGTATCCCCTCGGTTGTTATAGGATTTTTCGGTCTGGTAGTCTTGAGCCCGATTATCAAAAATTTATTTGGACTGAATACGGGTCTCACCGGATTAACCGGTGCCATCCTTCTGGCACTCATGGCAATCCCCACTGTTATCACTGTAAGTGAAGATGCTATACAGAGCGTCCCTCGGGCTTACCGCGAAGCATCCCTGGCGCTGGGAGCGACCAAACTACAGACCATTTTCAGAGTTATTGTCCCGGCTGCACTTCCAGGAATTATTGCAGCCATTATGCTGGGCATGGGTCGTGTAATCGGAGAAACCATGGCTGTTCTCATGGTTACCGGCAATGCCGCAAAATTGACACTCAATCCCTTTGATTCAGTAAGAACCATGACAGCGACCATTGCGGCTGAAATGGGTGAAGTCGCCTTTGGCAGCCATCACTATCAGGCTTTATTCTGGGTGGGGATTTTCCTGTTGACCATGACCTTCGGTCTTAATGTTGTAGCCCAAAAAGTGCTGAGAAAGTACCAGATGCGATGAAGTTTTTAAACAAAGAAAGTTTGATCATAAATTCGGTTCGCCTGGTTACCTATTTTATTGTTGTGGTCGTTGGGTACCTGCTTTTTGATATTATCGTGAAGGGTGTTCCCACAATCAGCTGGTCCTTCCTTACCGACCTTCCAAGGAAAAGCGGTGCTGAGGGGGGTATTTATCCCGCCATTATTGGAACCATTTATCTGGTGTTTGGCGCTATCGTTGTAGCCTTACCCCTGGGAATGGCATCCGCAATTTATTTATCAGAATATGCCATGCGGGGAAGATTGAATCAGGGTATCCGACTGGCAATTATCACCCTGGCTGGAGTGCCGTCAATTGTATTTGGTCTATTTGGTCTGGGTTTATTTGTTCTCTTTTTTGGCTTTGGCGCATCCATCCTGGCTGGAAGTCTCACCCTGTCATTTATGATATTACCTACGATCATTGTCTCCAGCGAGGAAGCCCTTCAAGCTGTACCCATGGGTCTAAGAGAGGCCAGCCTAGCACTGGGAGCTACAAAATGGCAAACCGTGTATAAGAGCGTGCTGCCCTTTGCTCTGCCAGGCATGTTCACAGGATCAATTCTGGGTATCGGGAGAGCCGCTGGTGAAACTGCCCCCATTCTATTGACTGTGGCTGCCTTTTTTCTGCCGCGTCTACCCAGCTCAATATTTGATCAAGTCATGGCCCTACCCTATCATCTGTACGTTCTGGCTACCCAACACCCCGATACCGAGAAGGTGTTGCCCATGCAATACGGTACAGCGCTGGTTTTAATTGTGATTGTTGTCTTTTTCAATCTCACAGCCATCGTTCTACGAAATCATTTCAGAAAGAAAATTCAATGGTAAAGAAGCAGAAAACAAAGCTGCACGCTGAAAATGTCGACTTTTATTACGGCAATACTCAGGCTCTATTTGACATTAATATGAGCATACCTGATAAACAGGTCACGGCATTGATCGGCCCCTCTGGTTGTGGAAAATCTACCTTTCTGCGCATGTTTAATCGTATGAATGACATCATCCCGGGAACCCACCACACTGGAACCATCAGTATGGATGGGAAGGATATCTACTCACCCAAAACCGATGTGGTCAGATTACGTCGTGATGTGGGTATGGTATTCCAGAAGTCAAACCCATTTCCAAAAAGCATCTACGATAATGTGATCTATGGACCGACAATTCATGGGACCAAAGACAAATCAGATCTGGATGCCATCGTCGAAACAAGTTTAAAGGGTGCGGCCCTGTGGGATGAGGTCAAGGACAGATTAGACACCAGCGCGCTTGGTTTGAGCGGCGGTCAGCAACAGCGTTTATGTATTGCTCGTGCCCTGGCTGTCAAACCAAAACTTTTATTAATGGACGAGCCAGCATCAGCCCTGGATCCAAAATCTACAGCCAGAATTGAAGAACTGATTGGTGAGCTAAGACAGAAGTACACTATTATCATTGTGACTCATAATATGCAGCAAGCATCAAGGGTTTCCGATTTTACGGCATTTTTCTATGAGGGTGTTCTCATTGAATTTGGTGAGACACCACAAATTTTCACCAAACCCACACAACAACGAACTGAAGATTATATTACAGGCAGATTTGGATAAGGGCTGAGGAGAAAAGGATGCAACATTTACATCGCGAAATTGACAGCTTAAAAAAAGAGATTATCAGAGAAGCAGGTCTGGTAGAAACCAATCTGCGTGAGAGTATCAAGGCCTTAATGACCCGAGATCATGACCTGGCAGTGGAGATAGTTTCCCGAGATAAGATAATTGATGATCTGGAAGTAGAAGTTGAAGAAGAATGTTTAAAAATATTCGCACTTTATCAGCCAGTCGCTGTTGACCTCAGGTATATCGTTGCCTTTCTCAAGCTGAATAATGATTTGGAACGCATTGGAGACCTGGCAACCAATATTGCTGATCGGGCCGCCTCACTGGCACTGAAGGATATTGTGAGCATTCCTGAGCAAATACCAAAAATGTCAGAACTGGTTCAAAAAATGCTCAAAGATAGTCTTGACGCTCTGGTTGATCTGGATGGTGAGAAAGCCAATTCCGTATTATTGCAGGATGATGAAGTTGATTCACTGCATCACTCGATGTACACAACGGTTGGGAATGAAATTAAGCTTAATCCTGAAAATGTTGAGTTGTGGATGGAGATTCAGGCCGTCTCTCGGTACCTGGAGCGCATTGCAGATCATTGCACAAATATTGCTGAAGATGTTGAATATATGGTTCATGGACAAATTCACCGTCATAAGAACCCTGCCTTTTAGAATATCGCTGGCTCAAAACACTTCTCCTCCGTCATATAGGTTTCCTCAAAACCGAAATATGATTTACTGAGTGCGCTGAGTGGGATAACTCCGGACCAAAGTTTCTCAGAGAGCATACCCAGGGAAGCTTTATCCCACTGCCCAAATTCCAACCAGTCAACCAACTCAGGTACAATGTTAGGAAAAATATAACCACTTCCTTTTTCGTGGATGTACCAATTCATAATGACCTCAGGGCTTATTCTGTCACACCTTCTTCCACATTTCAAGTTTTGAAGCGCAATCGCATTGCTCTCCTGCTCAGGTTGTCCTCGCAATGGTTTGACCAATATCTTTTTACCCAAAGATATGGCTTCACTGGGCAACTCAAAACCTGCGTTGCAGATCACACCCTCTACCTGGTGTAAGTCCTGGGGAAATGTCTCACGAGACAGTGGCTTAATCGTGACATTGCCAGAGTATCCTGGTGTCATCTGATCCGAATAAAGAATGAAATCCAAATCAACAACCTTCCTTAACTGCTCGATCAAGTCAGGATGAGACTCGAAAGGCAAGTATACCAATATACTTCTTTCGTTCATGGTCTCACCCCGTTGCACGTTTGGAATTATCGGTGGCAATATTGGAGCATCGTAGTGGTGCCAATGAAGCCCTATTCCTAAATCCACTGGCGCAAATTTTTGAATAAACATTTTTGAGAAAGGGTTGGATGATGCCATAGGAACCTGATATTGGAAAGCATATTGATGTCCAATACCTATTGAAGGTATGGCATGTTTTCGAGCAATTCTCGCACTAATGGGTTCGAAATCGCTAATAACCAGATCAATCTCCGTTGCACAGAATTCATTAATATCACGAATCATTTTCAAAGGGTGTGAATTGAGGATCGTACTCAACTTTTGCACTCTGCCAGCTCTGGTTTTGAAAGTTAACCCATCGAATAGATGGTAGGGCATAAATGGTTCCATTCCCCACAGTTCGGACGCTTGCCGACCAGAGACTATGACCTCCACATGATGTCCTCTTTCCTTTAGCGTTTTCACAATTTCCCGCGAGCGGGTGATGTGTCCATTTCCTGTTGCTTGAACGCCATATAGAATACTCAGCGTATCAGTCTCAAACATGTGTGGACTCCTTTAATTGTTTCTTCTTCAATTTCTTTTTCCTGGGTACACCAGAGTTGTTTTCATTGAGCCAGTGAATCGTCTTGAAATTTCCGGCTAAATCTTCTACGAGGGCAGTACAGGAATCCACCCAATCCCCACAGTTCATATAGATCATGCCGTCTATGGTTTTAATTTCAGCCTTATGAATGTGCCCACAGATGACACCGTCATAGCCTTCTGCCCTCGCAGCCCCTATAAGTGCCATTTCAAAGCGCTGAATGATGCGGCCGATACTCTTTGTACGCTGTTTCATATAGCCGGCCAGTGACCAATAATCTTTACCAAGCCAGTATCGAATCCGCTGTGTCAGACGACTAATGGATTGGATAAGGTGAAAAGCTCTGTCACCGATATGAGCCAGCCACCGATATGAGTCCTGCATGAAAATGTCATACGCATCGCCATGAACGACGAGGAGGCGTTTGCCAGTCATGGTCAGATAATCAATTCTATCCTTGATCTCTATATCACCAAATTTGAGATCCAGATAATCCCTGAAAAGCTCATCATAATTGCCAGGGATGTATATTATCCTCACCCCTTTCCGACTTAGCTTTATTAGTTTCTGGATAATCCGTGAATGGCTGGTAGCCCAGTTCCACGAAGACTTCATCCCCCAAATATCTATAATGTCTCCCACGAGAATGATCTCTTCGGAATGATACAGGTCAAGAAATTCCAATAGTTCATTCGCCTTGCTGAAACTGGTGCCCAGATGGACATCTGAAATCCAAATGGATTTAACGCATCGTTTTTTGTGTGTTTCGTTTTTCATCTGTTTCTTTTGGCTTTGATTCATGATTGCATACATCATATCCAAGCTTTGTTAGCAAATGATGGAATACAGATGAGTGTATCTTTATAAAACGATTTGAATTTGATTGGTGTTACAGTAGGAAAGGACCGTCATCAGCCCTGGGGAGGTACGACTATTCTTGGGTCAAAGTCCCACGCTGAGTTACTTTATAGATGGCGGTAAGCATGAGCATGGCACCCACAATCTGACTCCAGGTCAAAGCATGATCGAAGAAAACCCAATCGATGGTAACTGCCGATATGGGCCAGAACATTTCCAGCAGGGTTGCCCGGCTGGCCTGTACCTTTTTTAGACCATAATAGTAGATGGAAAGCGCTACGGTTCCAGATGAGAGAACGATAGCTATGAGATATATAAATTGCTCAGGACTGAGTTTGGGAATGGTATCAAAGTTCATAAAGAGCAGGATATACAAACCACTCATCATGGCTGTTAAACCCAGGCGCAGGGGGGTTACTATTCGTGAGTCTAAATCTCGCAAACTATACTTCCCCATAACGGTGGAAGAACCCCAGGCAAATGCGGCCCCGATGGCAAGTAATCCAGCCCAGACATTTTTCCCACCATCCTGCCATTGCGGAAGGATCTGTGGGAAAGCCACAAAATAACTACCTACGAGGGCAACTCCTGCCCAGAGGTAAAACTTGCTACTGAAACGTTCCTTCAAGATAATCCGCGCCAGGATAATGGCGAAAATGGGTTGGAGTTTCTGGAGCAGAACAACCACTGAAAAGTGAATGTAATTGATATAGCTCAAGGCTCGGGTATAGGCCAGCGTGCCCAGCAGACCACCAAACAGGGCAACCCAGAAAATTGATACCCAGGTCTTGCGACTCAGGGTCTTTATTCGCGGCCAGAATTTAATCAACCAGGGCAAGGTGATGAGCAGGCCCAGAGCATGTTCTGAGAATACAATAAACATACTGGGAAGGCTATAGAGTGACTGGCGCATGAGTGCATCAAGCGACCAGAGAAATGCCGCAAAGGCAATGGCCGCCGGACCAGCATATTGCCAGGAAGTGAATCGTTTTACCATGCTATTGTCCAATCCCAATTCATGGGGCGAATATAGTCAGCCCACCCCAAAAGAGGATTGAATCTTACGTGTGATTCATAAAATTTTGTGTGGCCGTATTATTTCAGGTAAGTAATTTTTTTCAGATCACCAATGACTCGCCCATTGACCAGAAATCTGATGAAGTAGACACCACCCGGTTGTCTTCCACCCGGTTGCCACTGATAATTTCCCGAAGCATTCACATCCAGAGTTTCCACCACAGCTCCTCGCAAATCCAGAATCTGGATATCCCCCCTCTCACCTGCGACAAGGCCAACTGAGAAACTGACCTGAGGGTTAAAGGGATTGGGGTAAGCGGAGTAAATTCCCATAGTTTGCGGGAGGGACAATTCTTCGTCCCCAATTGAAGTATAGGTAGCATCCAGCCAGACCAACATCCTGTTCAGAATTTCACCACGGATGAGTACTGCATCTCCGTCGAAGGGAGACAAAGACTCCATCCCAAATCCCAGGAGCACTGCTGAGTAGGCTGCGGTTTTTCTGGAAATTCCGCAGGAGGTGTTACTGAGGAAGGGATACATAAAAATTGAACTGCCTCCCTCCAGGACTGAAAAGGCATCCGGTGAGGTCTGATTGTCTGCACTGGTTGCACTGGATAGTGTAAATCGGTCACTTGATTCCATTATTTCGTGATTTGGATCCCCATAAACATAGATGCTGCTAATATCATCAGAAGTTTGTTCAGCAGCAAAATAATCGCTCCAAAGGTTCTGAATATTGGGTTGATCATCTCCCAAATCCTGGCCACTTAAAATGAGTTTACCACCTGCATCCAGGTAGGTAGAAATGAGGTTGATCCGAGAATCAGAGAGTGGTGAATCGTTGTTGCCCGTATACCATATTACCTTGGGTTGCTCTTGCAGCCAGGCAAGATCTGGGAGCCCATCTTCGGCGATATCCCACACTACCGAGACCACTCCTGCTGACAATAATGCATCCTTATAATAGGATTGGAAATCCTCATCACCATTGGTAGCACCGTCATCATCAATAATCGCCACATCGGGCCAGCCCAGCATAAATGTCATTTCGTGTAAACCTGGTTCAGACATATCGTCAGCACTCAAGTTTATCTCAAAAATAGAGGCTTGAGAGGTTAGTGTGTCATTCACCGTGAACTCAAATGGCAACATGGATTGAGTACTCTCCATAAAACCAATTGGATTAAAACTGATGGACCCGTTAATGATATGCACAACATCACCAGCCACAGATAAATTTGCCTGAATATTGTTGGCTGTCGCCCCCCTGTTTTCGATTGTCGGCCAGAGATAAATGGTCTCTCCAGGCGAGAAAACATTGTCCTGGACGGTCTCAATGATCGACATATCAATTATATGTAGATGTGGAGTGGCTTCATAAATTTCAACATCAGCGGACATGGTCGAATCTGAATCTGATATATTCAGGATGGCAACCTCGGTGTTAACACCTGCCCATCCAATAGCTGGAGGTATGGTTTGAAAATCAAAATTGCGATTGTCACTTCTGCCAGGCCAGGGATCCCAGCCGTTGCCACCCTCAAAAGTTCCGTCGGCGGCAATGATATCCACCATCCGATGCTCATCATTCCTATTACTGGTGACCGTATTGTCCACATGGTAGATAACCAGTCCTGTTCCCGGGATACCTATCTCAGTGCCAATATGTTGTCGATTTTCAACCAGAAAATACTCTCGACCTACATCCTGTCCATGACTATATCTGCTTTCATAGTAGTCCAATTCACCGTAGGTCCACAATTTAGCGGCAAATGCATTTTCCTCAGCGTTTGGAAAAGCAAGAGAATCAATATTGTCATCAGGGAGCACAGGTACAACCCAACCCAGCATTTCCTTGCACCATGCAGAAAAATGAGTTGGGCTCATGGGCGTACTCCAGGAGCCACTGGACATAAGGCACCATTCACCCACAGCAGTAGAACTGTAGTCAGTGTCATATAGATCAGGTAAACCCAGAGCATGTCCAAATTCATGGGAGAATACACCGATTTCAATAAGATTGTTTCCACCGGCACTCACGGCTGGTTGAATTGTATAATCGTTTACCCGAATATTGGAGCCATTTGCACCCATGTCATTGGTTGTAAAAGGAAATCCAAACCAGGCTTCATAACGCCAGCGGTGTGACCAGACATGAGGTCCGCCTCCTTCTCCACCAGGACCTGAATGAACAAAAGCGACGGCATCCACATATCCATCATCATCCCCTGAATTTGGCTCTCCATCGGGACCATCATTGTCATATTGAGCAAAATCAATTTCCAGATCAGACTGAAGCAGACATTCTTCTAAAAAATCACCAACAAATAGCCCATTGTCATATTCACCTGGTACCTGGCTCCCTTCATAAAATGCACCTGAATTGGCCATCTCGTACCACCCGTAGACGGTACCCCAGAGATGAAATTGCCCGTAGGACATTTCCTCATAGTGTTCCGCCATGGTGATGGTGGGCCACGGGCCATCAAATAATTCCTGCTGCAACATGGTAACGGTGGTATCCAGATCATCAGAATCAGAATAGGAACCCATGATCACGGGAAATCCCATATAGACATCTTCCCGTAATTCCCGACTGCCACTCTGGGCGAGTTGAATGTTGGCAGCTTTAATGCGCTGCATTTTTTGAACAAGCCCACCCTGGGTATATGATTCTGACATTATGTGGGTCTGATCTATTACCCGCTGCGATGGAATTACACCAGGTTTCGCCGGTGCAGAAGCCCAGAGAAAACTGAGCATTGATAGGCTATATATAGTTAGCTTGATGATCATTATTATCCTTATTTCTGCTACTTCTAAACGCTACATTTTCAATATGCATAAAGACGAAGCAAAACCAATGATTTATACCACCTAAATTATGTACTTTTGCTAACGAATTATAGCCATTGTTTATGTGGAGCGGCTATCCTGAACGGCTTTTGAAAAGTCCAAAAAGCTGGTGAAGAGGAATTCTGGTGATTCTTTTTCAAGGACCTCCCCAGGAGAAAATCCTGATGCCAGTCCAACAGAAATAGCACCGGCGCCCTTTGCTGCAATGATATCCACTGGATTGTCCCCTACCATGCAAATTTCGCCGGGAATTTCCATACCTAACTCATGAATCCCATAACGAATGATTTCTGGATCTGGTTTTGATACAGGTAATGTATCACGTCCCCAACAAAACTTGAAATGATGTTGCAGACCCAATTCTCTCAGCACAGCAATGACCATCTCTTCGGGTTTGTTTGAAATTACAGCCATTGGTTCTGATGTCTGGTTTAAAAACTCAACAACCCCGGCATAGGGTTCAGCCTCATCTACGATATGATCACGATAAAAATCACGGAAGCGTTCCCAGACTTCCGTCACCAGTTTATCATCAACATTAACTTCTGGATAGTAGATCTTCAGGCATTTCTGCACCAGGAAATGAGCGCCAAAGCCTACGTGTGATAAAATGGTTTCATGTGGCAATTGCGTATATCCCATGGAATCGAAGGCACGGTTGATATTGGCAGTAATATCTCTGCTGGTATCTACCAGTGTACCATCCAGATCAAAAAGAAAGCCCTTAGGGTTGAGCATAATACCTCATTTCCAAATTATGATTTTCTTACAACGAAATTGACGAAACAAACGAAACCGTTTTAATTGGCTCTCTGTGTTTGAGGCAAAAACCAGTATAAAAAAATACTTCGTTTAATTCATTCCGTTCGTTGTAAAAAAGCTTATCAACTATTAACCTGAAATTCTTCCAGGTCGCCTGGAGTATAGCCTGCAGTCATAAAAATGAAAGAGGCCAGTTAAAAACCAGCCTCTTTCGGATAGAACAAGGAAAAAACGTTTATTCCAGCAAATCCTTCATGGCTTGATTCAAAGCGGGTACCACTTCGAAAAGATCTGCCACAATACCATAATTTGCGGATTTAAAGATCGGGGCTTCTGGATCGGTATTAATAGCCACAATACATTTGGATGAATTCATGCCAGCCAGATGTTGAATAGCACCGGAGATACCACAGGCGATATACAGATTGGGAGAAACCGTTTTACCCGTTTGTCCTACTTGATCAGCGTGTGGACGCCATCCTGCATCAACAGTTGCACGGGAAGCACCAACTGCCGCTCCAAGTGTATCTGCCAATTCTTCAATGATGTTGAAATTTTCCGGTCCGCCAACACCACGTCCCCCAGACACTATAATACTTGCTTCAGTGAGTTCGGGGCGCGTACTGGCTTTCATGGCTGTATCTGTAACCACAACTTTTGATTCTGCATCACCAAGCGAGGGGCTGAGATTTTCCACAGTACCAGATCCCGCTTGCGCAGTTGCTGCAAAAACATTTGGCCGCAGTGTGACAATTACAGGAGCTCGCCTGGCAGCAACTTTTAGAATGGCCTTACCAGCATACACCGGGCGGGATACAACCAGATGGTCTCCATCCCAGGTGGTTCCAATGACATCACTGAGGAGACTCGCATTGGCTTTGGCCGCCAGCAGGGCCCCCAATTCACGTCCCATGCTGGAAGAACTGAGCAGGGCAACAGATGCCGAGCCAGCCTTTAGCAGATCAGCAAGAATTTTTGCATAGGCACCCGGTGAATACACACCCAGACCAGCATCATCAGCAATGATTATTTTATCTGCACCATAGCCTTTTATGCTATCGGCCAGGCTGGAAACTCCTGATCCGATAAGACACACAGCAAGTTCTCCACCTGCAGCATCAGCCAGACGTCGACCCTCTGAGATAGCTTCCAATGCATAAGATTTTAATTGACCCTCACGTTGTTCAGCAAAAACTAGAAATTGACTCATGATGACCTCCTATATGACCTGAGCTTCATCACGAAGCAGTTTAACCAATTCAGCAGCAGCCTCTGGACCCTCACCAACAATCCTGCCATCAGGTTTCTTGGGTGGATAGCTCATTTCAAGAATTTCAATTCCTTCATCCTCCAAGGAGACATCCTTGATTTCAAGTGGTTTACGCTTGGCCTGCATAATTCCTTTTAGGGCTGGGTAACGGGGATCATTCAATCCCTTTTCAGCACTAATGACACAGGGTAGTTTTGCGGTGACAGTTTCCTTACCACCTTCAATGTCTCGCTGTATGGTGGCGACTCCATCATTGATTTCAAGCGACTTGGCAGTTGAGAGGACAGGGAAATCCAGAACCTCACCCAAAATGGATGCAACCTGGTATCCGTAACCATCGATAGCGATTTTTCCAGTAAGAACTAGATCAGCCTCTATGGTTTTGACTTCATCCGCCAGGGCTTTGGCAATAGACAGACCATCTGCCAGGGCAGCATTTTCAACCTTGAGGAGAACGCCACTATCGGCCCCCATGGCCATGGCAGTGCGCATTACGGGTTGTGCTTCTTCTCCACCCAGTGTGAGGACAATGACTTCACCCTCTCCTGCAGCTTCTTTCAATTTTAGAGCCTCTTCAACAGCAAACTCATCATAGGGGTTCATCACATATTTGACTTCGGCGGGATCAATGGAAAGACCATCGCCTCCAATAACAACTTTTGTTTCAGTATCAGGCACTTGCTTGACACATACAACAATCTTCATTTTAGGCTCCTTATTGATTGATCATTTTTGGAACATGGTACACAGCCGGCTATTACTTGCACTCAGAGAGAGAAAATTAAGAATCAAGGATCATTTGGCAAAATAATTCAACATACCGACTGGTCGGTTTGTAATATATTGTATGCACGAAGTTTTTCAATAACTGCTTTGTGTTTTAACGATATTTCTACTTTTTAGGTTTCCAGAGTAAAGAAAATAGCCAAAGCATCCGGATTGATTAGTTTAATGGCTTGAAAGGGATCAATAATATGACAATGAATAGACTGGCACTTCTAGGTTTCTCACTTTTCCTGCTTCTGGGGTGTGAACAGAACAAGATAGAGATCAGAATAAGCGCTGATACTGTGGAAGAGGGTGAGTTCACCGCGAAAGCCCTGAGCACAACAAAGTTGATATCAAACTACCCCATGCATCTAGATCACTCCATTCCACAGCCCATCATTTTCAAGCTCAGTCTCAACGGTCAAGACAATGAGGCTGGTTACGGGGTAGATCATTACTTCTCTGTTCCAGAAGGTGTGACAGAATTCTATACACCAGGTCTCAGGTTTGGTGAACATATCCCCCCTCAGCCTGGAAAACAGCCAGCGCTCAACCATGCTGCGAATGTACACTTCCGGGTTGATATGAAACCTATTCTGGAAGCATTTTCCATTCACGATTACTATATAACTCCAACCAATGATACCATTTATGTTGATGATTTTGAGGGATTATATATAGCTGGCGCCGTGGACCCTATGGAGTGGGTCTGGGACAAAGCCACAATTCCTGAGCAATACAAATTCACAGATACCGACCAGGATTCCATATATGAGTTGAGCCTGCGGTTTGAACCACCAGAATCAAGCACCGAATCCCGGTCCTGGGAGTTAAGCAGAGACTTGTCCTCCCTACCCCATTTATCCAGCCCTCAGGCGCCCCTTCTGGAAGCTCTAACCAATCTGGCATTGGAAGAAGCCATTCTGAATATTCGTGATGACGGAGCCTTTTCTGCCGGTAAGGAATGGCAAGGAGTCTGGACCAGGGATGTATCCTTTGCCAGTCAGCTCTCGCTGGCTTATCTCTTTCCAGAAAATGTCAAAACCAGCCTGAGAGCAAAGTTGAATTCTGCTGGACGGATCATTCAGGATACGGGAACAGGTGGCTCCTGGCCCATTTCCAGTGATCGACATGTTTGGACCCTGGCGGCCTGGGAGGTATTTCTAGCCACTGGCGACCAGGCTTGGCTTGATGAAATCAGCGGTCCTGTTATTCGGGCGCTCCAAGAGGATATTCTATGGAATAGGGATCCCATATCCGGCATGCTTCTGGGTGAAACCAGTTTTGAAGACTGGCGTGAGCAGACCTATGCACCCTGGATGTCCCCAGCCGATATTCACAGCTCCCATGCCTTGTCAACCAACCTGATTTTCAAACGTGCTCTGGAAATTGGCCTGGCACTTACTACCGATAATCCCAATATCATCAGATCCTGGCCCGAACTCATTCAGAGGCTTGATCAGAATATTGTGAATCATTTCTGGAATCCGAAATTGAACGCACCAGCCAGCTATGTTATCAGCGCTCCTGCCTGGATCCCAGCATCCCATCGTGATCTGTTGGGAGAGTCTCTGGGCATCCTGTTTAGTCAATCTTTTTCAAAAATTGCCTCTGATCTTGTAGAAACCTATCCCCGATCCAATTACGGAAGTTCAGTGATATCACACCAACTGCCCCATGCTCCTCCTTATCACAACAAATCTATCTGGCCCTTTGTTGAAGCATATGGCGTATTGGCCGCCAAACAGGTCGGTAACCAGGCCGCCTACTCCCATGGATTTAATGGATTAATCAGAGCTGCATCCCTGTTTCTGACACACCGAGAGAACTATCACTACTCAACCGGTAGACCAGACCAGACCGAGATCAATTCTGATGGTCAATTGTGGAGCACAGCTGGGTGGCTGGGTGCCATTTATAAAGGGCTATTTGGAATTACATATGACTATGATTTTGACAGAAAGGGGTTTGACCTCAACTTGAACCCCAACAACCCCTTTGAATGGAACGAATTCCTACTCACCAATATGCGGGCTCATAACACCCCCTTTAGCATCAATCTGATGGGGACTGGATCCACTGTTTTGACCATTAATGTAAATGGTCAGGGTCACCCCGTTGATAAACCCATCCCCCTGCTTGGTGAGCCTCTGGATATTGTAGTGGTATTAGCCCCTGTGGAAGATGCATCCTCCATAGTTTTGGGTGAGCATACACTACCAGCAATTCCAAGCACTCTGTGGTCCGCAGATACACTCTGGTGGGAAAGCGGCTCTCCCCTCACTGTATTAGAGATAAACGGACGTGTAATCGATACGCTTGATCAATCCCCGCTGGTGCTACCAGATTCAATTTCAGGTTTTTTCACCTTACGATCAGTGGATTCTACAGGAACATTTAGCCTGCCCAGCCAACCTCAATATTTGGGTCCTTCCGCCGCATTGATTCTCAATGGAGCAGCTCCCTATTATATAGAATTGGGTCGCGATATAAGATTTATCGAAATGAGTTTCAATCTGCCAACTGCAGGAAGTTATCTCATTCGCTTTGTTTATAGTAATTCAGGTCCCATCACAACTGGAAACACCTGTGGTCTGGCAAAACTAAGTATCAATGATTGGTGGCTGGAGCAGATGGTTAGCTTTCCCCATACAGATTCATGGGATAAGTGGAATGCAACCGCCTGGACCCGCGCTCAATTCAAAGCGGGCGAAAACAACATAATACTGGATCAGGAAAACCTGCCCGTGACCAATATGGGAGGTAGCAATGTTTTCCGTATTGAAAACCTGGAGATAGTTCCGATTATTGAGTAGAACCTACATTCACCTCTGTGAGATTCAGTTCTACTCCTGTGTAGTAGTGGAATCCTGCACAATCAGGTAAATGGGGTAAATGGTTTCACCATAAGGTCCCACACCACCGGCTAAGAACTTTTGATAACCTGCTTCGGTGAAGGGTGCATCAGCCAATGGAGCTGCCTTTGTATCCCCAAAATAGTTTCTACTATAAGCATCCACTGAACGTGCATCTCGCACGACTCTTACACCCCGAACACCGGCTACACTGGCTGCAACCATATCTGTGTCAGAGTCGCCATAAAAAATGTGAAGACCCAACTCCGATATTAGTTCATGTTTGCTCGTAAACCTATGTCCCGAGACTGGATCTTTCCTTTTGGGTGAGAAGAACAGGTTTTTATTCATCTCGATCTGAAATCCAAGTGTCCTGCTTAAATGTCTGGCTACAAAAGCACCATTGGGACCTGGGCGGGCTGTGATGAAATAAACCTCATGACCCTTTGATCGAAACCAGGTGATTAATTCAGCTATGGGCTCGATGATAACTGAATAGAGACTATCATGGGAATTCACCCACCCATAGTCTAGATGGTCTGGATCATCACTCATGTGGGGAGCTTTTAGGAAGTTGTCTCTAGAAAAAAGTACGGTGTCATCAATATCAAAACCAACTTTTAATTGCCCCAGAACAGGGGTGGTGGGAGTAGATATTGCCTGTGGAGAATTGCAGGAGAATATCAATAGAAGCAGGCTGGTTAAAATTAGTTGAATTGATCTCATGATAGATTTCCATTCTTTTAGGTTTACAGTATTTTAGAACAGGAGAGCTGATTTCACCTGTACTTTAAGGCATAAAATAGTAGCAAAAGCCAACCCTGGTATCCATTTTTAGCGCATGCTGCAACTTCCTGTTTCCCGTATTGAAAGAAAACTCACTTATCTCATTGCGAATAGCTGGTCTCATAAACGTCTTGACAAGATTATGATAGCTGTATCGGACCCCTATCAATGGCTATTCCCGACGCTGGCTTTTGCCATGCTTCTGATTTACATCAACTGGGAACTTGGGTTAAAGGCCTTGTTGTTGGGTGGAACGAGCGCTGGCATTGCTGATGGATTAAACACCCGGATTATCAAGAAGCACACTGATAGAATCAGACCCGGTAAACAATTCGATGACATACGATCCCTGGGAATCATGAACAAGGGCAAGAAGTCATTCCCATCGAATCATGCTTCCAACACAATGGCTTTTGCACTCAGTTTTAGTCTGGTCTTCCCAGGGGTTGCCACCTTTTTAATTCCACTTTCATTATTGGTGGGCTACTCTCGAATTTATTGTGGCGCACATTTCCCCCTTGATGTGTTATATGGTTGGTTGCACGGTGCATTGTGGGTAATGATATTATTTCCATTTATAGGGAGATTTTAAAACTAAGGGTCAGCATTAAATTCATTGTGACTTTTCAACATGAAAAAGGGTGATCATAAATCACCCTTTTCCTTTTTTATAGCCTAAATCGGTATGACTTAGAGTTTTTTCTTCAACCCATCATACTCTTTTTCAAGCACAGATATCTCAGCGCGAATTGCCAGAAGGCGACTTAAAATTGCATCTGGGTCTGCATCAACAGTTATGGGAGCAGCGGCTGCAGTTTTAACAACTTTTTGTGCAACAACTTTTTTAGCTTTTGCTTTTGCTTTTGCTTTAGCCTTCCTTCGCTTCCCTGCTTTATTTCCCTTCCCCCAATTGCTCAACGTGACCACTGAAACACCGTACTTATCACTGGCGGCCTTCATGCCACCGCGATTATTCTCTGCGTTATATTCGGCAATAAAACGCATGATATCAGCTTTTTCATCGGCAGAATATCGTTTACCCTGTTTGCCTACAGTTGGCTTGTCAGCCATTGATACACCTCCTGAACTATATTTATAATTAATTTTGGCAAAACTATAGTTTTAATATGCTAATGCCAAGCACTTTATTAAATCTTGTGTTAAAGAAGAATTGTGTAGAAAGCTATAGTTGAAATTAAACTTTTCAAAACAAGAGCAGAATAGTCCTACAACTTACTTTCGAAAGTCTACGGAATGTTTTATACGATCCCAAACCTCATCCATTTCCTCAAGTGAGGCTGCGACAAGGTCTCGTTTTTCCTTTTCAAAAACATCTTCTAGCGCTCGAAATCGAGCGTCAAATTTATCAATTGCCTGACGCATTGCAGTTTCACTATCAATCTCCATTAACCGGCCAACATTGACTATACTAAAAAGTACATCGCCAAACTCTTCCCTTGAGCGATCAGCATCACGTGCTTTCCAGACCTCCATGAGTTCATTGATTTCCTCATGGCATTTCTCCAGGGCAGGTGTCACTTCGTTCCAATCAAAACCAACGTTAGATGCCTTTGATTGCACTCTGTGGGCACGAATTAGTCCAGGCAAATTTCTTGGCACCCCGTCTATCCAACTTTTGCGCCCCTCACTCTTCTTGACCTTTTCCCAGTTTTCTTTTGCATCCAGGGAGCGTTTGGATTCATCATTGTTATCGCCAAACACATGAGGATGTCTCCTGATTAGTTTTTCGTTGATAGACTTTATGGAATCCTGAAGTTTAAACCTATTGTCCTCACTGGCCATCTGTCCCTGGATAACGATATGCAGCAGTAAATCACCTAGCTCAGCTTTAAGTTCTCCTTGCTTACCATCTTCAATGGCCTCAACAACTTCATATGCTTCTTCAAGTAAATAGGGAATCATGCTTTCAGATGTTTGCTCTCGGTCCCAGGGACAGCCATCGGGAGCGCGAAGTTTCTTAACGATTTCTATCAGACGGGAGAGTTCTTGCTCAGCAGTCAGAGTTGAGCTTTCATTCATCTACTTTTTCTCAATTCTGGTCGCTTTTACTTTTTCGATGCGATTTTTTTCAACAGCTACAACTTCAAATTTATAGTTTTCATATTCTACAACTTCACCAGGTTCAGGGATGGTGCCCAGGCTAAAGTAAATCAACCCACCCACCGAATCATAATCACGTTCTTCCATAAACTCGATCCCGAGTGCTTCAGCAGCATCATCCAAATGTGTAGCTGCTTCAATTAAGAATTCATCATTATTAATCTTAACAATCTCAATCTCTTCTTCTGAGTTATCGATTTCATCTTTGATGTCACCCAGCACCTCTTCGATGATATCTTCAACGGCCACCATACCCGAAAAGCCGCCGTACTCATCTACAACTATGGCCAGTTTTTGTTTTTGAATTTGCATATCCCGCAGGAGCTCATCAATGTGTTGATGTTCAGGTACAAACATAGCGGGTCGTGCCAGACGCTCAAGATTTATGCGATGGGAGCCACTGTGCAAGTATGGTAGAATATCTTTTATAAACACAATGCCTCGAATTTGATCTATCTGATCCCGGTACAGTGGATATTTGGAATAACCAGTTTCCCGAATCATGCTCAAAACTTCTTCACGATTCATTTCAGTATGAAACATGATAACATCTGGACGGGGAATCATAATTTCTTTAGATTGTGTATCCCCAAACTCAATGATGGAATGGATCATCTCTTTTTCTTCATCACCGATGACCCCTTGATCTTGGCCCAGCTCAACCAGTTCTTTAATCTCTTCATCTGATGTAAAGTTTTCTTCTGGCTTAATCCCAAAAAGATTCACCATTTTTTCCACCAGGGTATAAACGACATGAGCAATCGGTGAGAACAGTTTGAAAATGAAGGACATGGTTCCAATGATTCGAGAAGCAAAACCCAGTGAATGTCTCATGGCTAAAACTTTTGGGGTTATCTCACCCAAAATCACCAGGACAATGGTGAGGGCAATGGTTTCTAACACCAGGGCCAAAACTTGATTTACACCGCTCTTGTGGGCGACCTCAGCGGTTATAAGCGCTGCCATGGAAGCCAAGGCAACATTGACAATCGTATTTCCTGTCAGGATGGTAATTAGTAGACGCTTCGGCGTAGACAACAACCTCACGATCTGCCTTGAAGAGGGAGCAAGGTCGTGTTTCAATTTATCAACATCATTCCGTTTAAGGTTGAATAAGGCTGTTTCCGAACCGGAGAAGTAGGCCGACATCCCAAGCAGAATAGTAAAGATTAATATCTGCCAGAGTAGCGTAGACTCAAAAAATTCAGAAAACTCCATTACGAGTCACCCATTGCCAGTTGTGAAAGATATTTATCCTCAAGAGCAGTCATCTGATTTTTCATTTGACTCGTACCATCCTCATACCCGCATAAATGTAAGCAGCCGTGTATCAATACGCGAATCAACTCAACTCCAGGGGTAGTTTTATAGTGGGCAGCATTCAAATTGATCTGCTCCAGGGAGAGATAGATTTCGCCTTCCAGTGGTTCATCCGGTTCATTGAGATTAAATGCAATAACATCAGTATAAACATCTAGTCCGAAATACTCATGCTTCAATGTACGCAATTCATCATTTCCCATGAATACCACGTTTACATAATCGGCAGTTTTATTCTCGCCCTCTATTACCTGTATAACAGTCTGCTTGAATAGAACGGCATCAACCTGGGAATCAGGATTAATGATTTCAATTTTCATGATGAACTTTGACTTTTATGAATATGGATGGAGTTTGATCAGTCTTCATCATCCATTATATGCAACTTTTTACGTTGCCCCGGATATTCAATGCGCTCGTGCATACTGCCTGTGAGCACCGGCATCATGGCACTTTTAATTATCTCCAGATCCCTGAAGGTAAGTGGACAGTTTGTTAATTCACCACCCTTGATTCTACTCTCTATTATCGTGTCCATGAGAGATTCGATTCTTTGAGGGTTGGGACTCTTCAGTGAGCGGGAGGCGGCCTCAATAGCTTCAGCAATCATGAGGATACCCGTTTCCTTGGTGTTTGGTCTGGGTCCAGGGTAACGGAAATCTGCTTCATTAATATCAGAATCCGTCTCCTTGGCCCTTTCAAGTGCTTGCTGATAAAAATATTCAACACGGGTCCGGCCATGATGCATGGGAATAAAATCGGCAACAATGTTGGGAAGTCCAAACTCATCAGCCAGCTTTATTCCATCTTTAACATGAGCAACAATCACCGTGGCACTTAACCGAGGTGAAAGTTTTTCGTGTTTGTTGGTACCGCGTAACTGGTTTTCAATAAAGTACTCAGGCTTTTCTGCTTTCCCGATATCATGGTAATAAGCACCAACCCGCGCCAGAAGTGAGTTGGCTCCAACCGCCTCTGATGCAGCTACTGCCAGATTTCCTACATCAATACTATGTTTAAAAGTACCGGGAGCTTTCATTGCAAGGTTGCTTAAAAGTTTATTGTTAAAATCGAGCAATTCCAAAAGCGTCAGATTGGTTGTTATTTTGAAAACACGCTCAATTAAAACTAAAAATCCATATGAAAGTAGAGGAGACAAAAAACCATTGGCAACGGCAAAGAGCATGTGCTCCATTACTGATTCCCAACTGCTAAACTTAATCATTTCAAAAACAGCTATCACAGCCACATATCCTGAGGTTACTGCCAGAATACTCCACAGGATCTGCGATCTGGAGCGCAATCTTCGAACGGTGTAAATGGCCAGAGATGAGACAAACAAGTTGGCAACGATAAAAGGAATATTATTACTTAATATGATTCCTGTAAGCAGGGTTAAAGTTACCATGATGATAAATGCAATACGGCCATCAAACACAACTGTGAAAATCATGGCCGCAATACTCATGGGGACAAAAAACTCTGACCAGCCCAGATTATATACGACGAGATGAGCCAGAGCCAGATGCATGACAAAGATAATTCCGACCAGTGCAATGAGTTTTATGTCGTTATAAATTTGGCTTCGATATGTTTGTAAATAGGCAAAAAAGAAAAATAGCAGAAAGGCTGAAAGCATCATCTTGCCCACGAAGGTGGTTACGCTATTGGCTGTGGTCTCCCCATAACCTTTGCGGATATATTCTCGTTCAAGTGAATTCAGCTTTTGTTTTATCTGGGGAGTAACTCGGGTATTGGCATCTACAATGCGCTCGTTTTTGAAAACTTTCCCGACACTGATGGGTACCAGGTTTCTGGCCTCGGCATAGCGATTTTCAGTGAGTTCCTGTGAGTAATTCAAATTAGGAATCATCACTGCCTGGGCCAGGTCTTCGGCCATTTGAAGCAATCTGGGATCTCTTTCCAGGTAGTATGAAATCATAACCTTCTGGACACTTTCCCACGACTGGGCCATATCACGAAAATCATTGGGATTCCGACTGGATTCTTTACCCCTCATAATCATGGTGATGCGGGAGACATCCTCTTTGGGAGGCATATCACCGATTACACCCAGCATGTATTGTGGTAGCAGTGCCTGTTTCACAGAATTTACAAGTTGATGCGTGGAAGGTCCTCGCTCAAGAAAATAGGTCCAACGCGGCATACCTAAGTCTTTGAGCCCCCTGTTCTGCAATTCGAGTTTTACATTCAAAACCTGGAGTGAATCCTCTTGAAGTTGAAGCATGAGGGAATCGGCAACCAGGCTGTCCGTGATAGTACTCCAAAAGTCACGTTTACTGCGCAGGTCTTTTTCGGTTTTGTACCAGAGGGCCAATTGCTCTCTAATCTCATCCAGATTGTCATTTACCTGGTCACGGCTGGTATTATCCCAGACAAAAACAGGCAAAACAACATTTTCTCTGGCTTGTCGGTCCTGTTCAAGAGCTTCCTCGGTTTTTAAAATATCGTAATCAAAGGGAGCGATAATGGTTTCGGTAGTGATCTGATCCACATCATAATTGAACTGGAAAATTTTACCCCGGGGAAAAAAGAAAGCCGTAATCACCAGCAACAAAGCAATTAAACTTATCTGGCTGATCCTCAACCAAAGATGATATTTCTTTTCGTCGTTTACCGTCTTTTTCGCTTGGGGCAACATGTACTAATTATAATCCTTTCATGAGCTGCTTCAAAATCACAAGTTTTTGTACTTCTGAAGTACCTTCCCCTATTGTGAGCACTTTTGCGTCTCTAAAAAAGCGCTCGACTTGAAACTCTTTTATATAACCATAACCACCGTGAACCTGAACTGCAAAATCGCTGGTTCTCACCGCTATTTCTGAAGCTTTAAGTTTTGCCATTGCAGCCGCTTTCACCACATCCTCGCCCTGATCTTTGAGCATGGCGGCATGGTAAACCAGATGGCGTGCAGCTTCAATTTCAGTGGCTATTTCAGCCAGCTGTAATCCAATACCCTGAAAGCGATGAATCTTCTTACCAAAGGCCTCTCGCTCATTGGCATACTTTATTGCCGCATCGAGAGCTCCTTGTGCCAGACCCAATGAAAGTGCTGCTACACTTATCCGGCCCCCCACCAATGCAGTCATCATTTGCTGAAAGCCCACATCCAGTTCACCCAGCAGAGCATCTGCCGGAACGCGCATATTTTCAAAGGTCAACGCCCGAGTATCCGAACCTCGCCAGCCCATTTTCTTTTCCGGAGGACCAATAATAAAGCCAGGGGTTTTCGTATCTACCATAAAGACCGAAATCCCACCTGGTCGTTTGGCAGATGGATCCGTTACGGCAGTTAAATTGCAAACCCCGGAATAGCCTGCATTGGTAATAAAATTTTTAGCACCGTTGATGATCCATTCATCACCATCCCGGATTGCGGTGGTTTTCGTACCGCCTGCATCCGATCCAGCTTCAGGTTCTGTTAATCCAAAACAAGCTAGATACTCTCCAGCGATGAGGTTGTTCAGGTGTTTATCTTTTTGTGCCTCACTCCCGAACAGAAATATGGGACTGACCCCCAGAGATATGTGTGCCGCCACCGTAATGGCAACAGATGAATCAACCTTGGCGAGTTCCTCAATAACAATTGTGTACGCCAGGGTATCCATGCCAGCTCCGCCGTACCTTTCTGAGAATGGGATACCCAAAAGCCCTAATTCTGCCAGCTTGGGGATTAATTCAACGGGGAAGCGTTCTTCCCGATCCAGTTCTTCAGCAATGGGGGCAATCTCCTTGGCGGCAAAGTCGCGAACCATATCCTGTAGCATGTAATGCTCATCCTGAAAATACTGTTTCATAATTCCACCCTGCTTTTTTGAATCATTTCTGACTACTACCAGGTCATTACCGATGCTCCCCAGGTGAAACCGGCACCAAAGGAGGCAACTACAATTTTGTCCCCGGGTTCTATTCTACCTTCCTGCAATGCTTCATACAGCGCAATGGGAATTGAGGCTGATGTTGTGTTTCCGTATTTCTGAATATTTGAATAAACTACTTTATGGAGTTCCAAATCCAATCGATTGGCAACCGCTTCAGTTATTCGCAGATTTGCCTGGTGAGGAACCACCAACTTGACGTCACGCTTGTTGACTCCTGCTGCATCCAGAGCTTCATTAATTACAGCGGGAAATTTGGTAATCGCATGTTTGAAAACACTACGACCATTCATTACCACACGCCCATAACCCTTGTCCAAAAGTTCGTTTGTCAGGAATGGGTTGTCCAGGGTTGAAGGTGTTCTCAACATTAAATCTTCGGCATAACGGCCATCTGAATGGGTTTTGACGCTGAGCAGTCCACGATCTTCATCAGTTGCCTTGAGTATGGTTGCTGCAGCTCCGTCACCAAAGAGGACTGCGGTATCACGTCCAGCAGTGGAAAAATCTAATGCCACGGATTGAACTTCTGAGGTGATGAGCAAAACATTATCATATGCTCCTGATTCAATGAAAGCTTTTGCCACTGAGAGACCATATAGGAAACCTGAACAAGCCATACGAATATCAAGAGCAGGAGTTCCGGGGATGCCCAGCCTGCGTGTCATCATGGGGCCTCCACCGGGTACAAAATAATCGTTGGCCATGGTAGAGAATATGATATGGTCTACATCCTCAGGTGTCATCCCTGCCTTTTCCAGGGCCTCCTCCGCAGCTTTCAGTGCCAAGTCTGTCGTACATTCACCATCAACATGGTGACGTTCCTCAATACCGGAACGTTCTCTAATCCATTCATCGGAGGTATCCATCCGACCTTCTAAATCTTTATTGGTCACCACATTCGATGGGACGTACATCCCAATGGCATCGATATAGGCTTTTCTCATTCTCAACTCCTAATTCATCAATCTTATATCTTTTAATTCTAACTGAATAGTTTTTCGCCCCTGCCATTCATTCTCTGAGAGCACATATGCCAGCTCAATGGGTTTTCCAGCATAGAGTAATTCTAAATATTCTGCCATTCCAAAACCAATGGCATCCAATACCGTCCGTCCCTGTCGAACCTTGAATTTCAGGTGATTTTTTCCTACAATTTTGGGTCTGGGATATCCAATAACCTCCAGGTTCTGTGTTGCAAAAAGCGGTCGCATATTGCCTGGTCCATAGGGAGCCAGTCGCCTCAGTGTTTCCATCAGCTGTGAGTTGATGTCACTAAATTCTATGATGGATTCAATTTTGAGCCGTGGACGCATCATTTCTTCCGTGACCTGTTCTATGGCAATTTCCTGAAACCGTTTTTCAAATGCTTCCAGGTTATCGGGATCAATTGACATCCCTGCTGCCATGGTGTGTCCACCAAAACTCAGTAACAGGTCTGCACATTTTGAGAAGGCTGCGTGTAGATCAAAGCCACTGATACTCCGGGCTGAAGCTTTGCCGACACCATCATTTATGGCGATAATTACAGTGGGCACGAAGTAGCGTTCCTTCAATTTGGAGGCAACGATACCGATCACACCATGATGCCAACCTTCTTTATAAAGAACCAGAGAACGCTTCTCCCTGGGATCATACCGGGCATTGGACAAGCGCACAGCTTCATCAAATATTTTGCCCTCAACAGTTTTGCGCGCCTCGTTTTCTGAATTGAGAACTGCCGATAATTCACGAGCCTCAACCTGGGTACTGGCGGTCATGAGGCGCACAGCTCGCATGGCTTCCCCAAGTCTACCTACAGCATTAATACGAGGTCCAAGTCCAAAGAGGACATCAGAGACAGTCACTTCATCCCGGGTGATGCCGGCAACCTTCTTAAGGGCCTTGATTCCGGGTCGCTTTCCCTGGCTGATTAACTTTAGGCCTTCAGCGACAATAATGCGATTTTCTCCGGTAACCTGAACGATATCCGCGGCGGTACCGATGGCAGCCAAGTCCATAAATTGTAGTGCTTGTTCCTTGGATAATCCTCTTCTTTCGGATATGGCCTGCGTCAATTTGAAGGCCACTCCTGCGCCGCAAAGATTCTTGTTGGGGTATTCACAATCATTTTGTTTTGGATTCAGAATGGCCACGGCATCCGGGAGTTGATCATCGGGAATATGATGATCAGTGATCATCATGTTGACACCCTGCTGTTTGGCATATTCCGTTTGCTCAATGGCGGTAATTCCACAATCACAGGTGATAATTAATTTGGCCCCAATTTCAGCTGCATAATCGATACCCTTGTGAGAAACGCCATAACCCTCTGTATTTCTATCAGGAATGTAAAATTCAGATTTGGCTCCGATGGACTGCAGAAATAAGTGCAATAGTGAAGCGGCAGTGGTTCCATCAACATCATAGTCACCATAAACCAGGATGGGGGCATGTTGCTCGATGCATTCTGATATTTTTGCAACCGCCTTCTCCATATCAAGCATGAGGAAGGGATCGAGTAAATGTGAGATTGAAGGATTGAAAAATTCTCTTGCTGCTTCAAGGTTGCGCAGGTCTCTGCGCCAGAGCATCCCGCCCACCACAGGTGCAACACCCAAAGAGGCAGTTAGACTGTCTATCTCGGTTTGCGAACTGTCTTGAATGATCCAGATTTTTTCCATAATAACAGGTCTATAGTATAAACTTCTACTTGGATTATATCACGGTAAATAAATAATCGTTTTATGGGTCTGATGGGTTGGACAGAGACCTTGTTTGCCTGAAAGAAATAAAATGGGTAAATCTATAAGCCGGATTCTGTCTTACCCACAAAGCGGATGAGGCAGCCATTGATCTGGATTTCGAATTGCATCGAAATACTAGCTTTCTACCCGAAGAGTATCATCAGTGATGAAGTGGCGGACCGCCAGTCTCTTCTGCTTGAAATTGCTCCGGCCGGGGTTTTCCCACATGATCAATTGCCTGATCACGGCGTGAGCTCTTACCTCACGATTTCACCCTTACCCCGACACTTGTGTCGGGGCGGTATCTTTTCTGTGGCACTTTCCATCCCGATCTAGCGATCGGGTCCCATGCTCCAAACATGGGCAACCTGTCCTGCGGAGTCCGGACTTTCCTCCCAGCTTGCGCCAGGCGACTGCCCGATTTACCCATTTTTTCTAAAAGCATACCAAAACTAAGGTATCCGTAACGGTCTAAAAGAAAAATGATCCGAAAGCTCGGATCATTTTTATAAAACCTAATCAAAACAAGGAACGATAATTAACTATCATCCTCCTCGATATGAACCAAAATACGACCACAATTTTCACACTCAATAAATGCATCCATCTGCTGGATTTCATAGATGGTCTGTGGGTTTAGCTGTTTGTGGCACCCGGTACAAGCTGAACGCTCAATGGGAACCACGGCACGGCGTCGGGCTTTGAGAATTCTCTCATATTTCCGCAAATAACGCTGGCCAATATTCTTAACCAACTCGGCGCGCTGGGCTTCAAGTTCTTCCTGATGTGCATCAGTGAGGTCCGATTTTTCTTTTAACTCATCGCGATTGGCATCCAATTGTTCAATAAAGGCCGTACTCTGCTCTTCGGATGTGCTGATGGTCTCATCCAGTTTCTCAATCTCAGTCTCGAGCAGCAATTGTCGCGCTTCCATATTGGCCATTTCAGCTTTTACTGTCTCAATTTCATTGGTCAGGGCATCGTACTCACGATTAGTGGTCACAAGATAAAGTTGATCCTGATATTTCTTGACCTTGCCCTCGGCGTCCATGAGCCCGCCCTTAATAGTGATGAGCTCTTTCTGGTTATCTTCCAGAGTTACACGAGTATTTTCTAATTCAGATTTTACGGTTGCTGCTTGAGATTCGAGCTTTTCAACTTGCTGGGGGAGACTCCCCTTCTTCTCGTCAATTTCGAAGAGTTGACGGTCTATAGCCTGGAGGTCAATCAGATACTTTAACATGTTGTTCATTCACACCTACTCTCTGGGTATATCATAAGAAAAGTGCACCTGGAGGTGCACATATTAATTTAATTCGAAGTGGATCAGAAAAATGCTGTTTGAGGAAGAAAGGTTGCTTTGGTACTCGCCTAATCACGTCATGCAATATAAATAGCATCCTACGGACAGCAAGCAGGGATAATCAGTCCATGATATTTTTTTGAGAAGGTATTATCATAACAAAAAAGGCTGCGGATGAGACCACAGCCTTTCTTGAATAGGTTGAGCATGCTTTTTTCTATGAAAGGGAAGTTCCTAGCTAGTGAGAATCCGTGTTGCTAGCCAGGTCTGTAATTCATCAATTGGTACCCGAATCTGCTCCATGGAGTCCCGATCCCGCACAGTAACGGCCTTATCATCAAGCGTGTCAAAATCAACAGTGACACAATAGGGGGTTCCAGCCTCATCCATACGACGATAGCGACGTCCAATGGCACCCTTCTCATCATAAAACACATTGAAGTGCCTTTTAAGCTGATCCTTCAATTCCCCTGCCAATTCTTTGAGACCACCTTTTTTAACCAGTGGCAGAATAGCAACTTTGATGGGAGCCAGACTGGGGTGAAAATGCATAACCGTTCTCACGGAGCCATCTTCAAGAGTTTCTTCCTCATAGGCTTCACACATCACTGCCAGGGTGGTACGATCACAGCCTGCTGAAGTCTCAATTATAAAAGGTGTGTATACCTGGTTGGTCTGTGGGTCGCGGTAGGACATGTTCTTTCCAGAAAATTCCGCGTGTTGCTTCAGATCGAAATCAGAACGGTTGTGGATACCTTCCAGTTCACTCCAGCCAATGGGAAACTTGTATTCCACGTCAAAGGCAGCACGGGCATAGTGGGCCAATTCATCTGGACCGTGTTCATGAAAACGCAGATTCTCAGGATTGATACCGATGGTATCGTAAAATGATTTCCTGCGTTCTTTCCAGGTTTCAAACCATTCGTCGGACTCTTCTGGCTTGACAAAAAACTGCATTTCCATCTGTTCAAATTCACGGGTTCTGAAAATGAAGTTTCCAGGCGTAATTTCGTTACGGAAAGCCTTGCCTATCTGAGCAATACCGAAAGGGACCTGTTGACGAGCTGTATCCACTACGTTGGGAAAATTTACAAAAATACCCTGGGCGGTTTCAGGACGCAGATAGATCGTTGAGGATGATTCTTCCACGGCACCCATCTGGGTTTTAAACATGAGGTTGAATTGTCGGGATTCAGTGAGCTCACCACCACATTCCGGACATTCCTTTGATTTCATATTTTCTTCAGCCAGGTTGTCTTCCCGGAACCGGGTTTTACATTTTTTACAATCTACCAGTGGATCGGTAAAGCCACCTACATGGCCACTTGCTTCCCAAACTTTTGGATGCATGAGAATGGCAGCATCCAGTCCAACGATGTTGTCATATTCTCTGGTCATGGCATTCCACCAGGCCTGTTTGACATTGCGCTTGAGCTCAACTCCCAGAGGACCGTAATCATAACAGGCGTTTATACCACCGTATATTTCACTGGATTGGAATACAAATCCGCGTCGTTTTGACAGGGATACCAGTTTTTCAAAACTTTCTAAACGTGCCATTTTCTCTCTCTATCTTTTATGCTATGAAGCTTCAGGTTCGTTGACGGTAATTTCGTGTTTACACTTGGGGCATAAGGCATAGTCGCCTTTTTTCTTGGTTGACTTGGCCACCATGTACGGATTTTCACAGGCTGGACAGGTCTGAGCAATTGGTGGATCCCAACTGACAAAGTCACAATCAGGATACTTGGTACAGCCATAAAAGGTTCTACCACGTTTTGAGCGCCTTGGAGATATGTCTCCTTTGCAATCTGGTTTGGGACAGGGCATTAAGATGTTGAAGGGTTTGGTGAATTTGCATTTTGGGTAGGCGGAGCATGCGTAAAACTTCCCATAGCGGCCATCCCGCAGGATTAGAGGTGATTCACATTTCTCACATTTACCGTGATCTTCAGCAGCTTTGGGCTCCCCATTCTCCTCTGTGGTGGGAGCATCCAGGGGTCGGGCGTTTTTGCAAGCAGGAAAGCCCGAACAAGCCATGAAGCGGCCATTTTTGCTCCACTTGATAACCATGGGTTTTCCACATTTCTCGCAGGCCTCACCGCTGTCCTCTTGCAAGGATTTCTTAATCTCAGTATAGGATTTTGATGATTCCTCCAACCAGCGTTCAAGGTGCGCCCAGAAGTCCTTCATTACTTCCAGATAGGTTCGATTACCTTCTTCAACCTGATCCAGATTTTCTTCCATTTCTCGAGTAAATGTTTTATTGACCAATTCTGAGAAATTTTCCACCAGCAGTTTGTTGGTCACCTTCCCCAATTCCGTTGGGTATAGCTTACGCTTTTCAGACTGAACATAATTTCTGGTTTGCACCACTGAGATTATGTTAGCGTAAGTAGAAGGACGACCGATGCCTTCTTTATCAAGAATTTTCACCAGGCTACTTTCAGTGTAAGGAGCAGGTGGTTTGGTAAAATGTTGATCCGCATCAATTTTAAGTAGTTGAAGTGAATCATCCTTTTCAATGTCTGAGGGAAGATGACTTTCTTTCTCTTCTACATTTTCAAAATAGACTTTCCGGTAACCATCAAAAACAAGATCTGAGCCGCTTGCCCGCAGACCAAACCGGCCAGCCTTGATATCCACTGAGGATTGATCAAAAACGGCAACTGCCATTTGAGACGCAACAAAACGACGCCAGATTAATTCGTACAATTTTGCCTGTGGGCCGGTCAGTGATGCTTTTATCTCATCAGGCACCAGATCAGGATTAGCTGGACGAATGGCCTCGTGAGCATCCTGGATTTTGCCACCACTTTTCCCAAATGGTCGTCCCTTTGCCGGTAGATATTTTGAGCCATATTTGGCTTCGACCTGCGTTCTGGCACTCTCAATTGCAGAATCCGCAACACGGGTGGAGTCTGTACGCATATAAGTTATCAAACCGGTGGTTTCACCATTCTTAAGTGTAATACCTTCATATAGCTGTTGAGCCAGAGTCATGGTGCGCTTGGTGGTAAAACCAAGCTTCTGGAATGCAGCCTGTTGCATGGTTGAGGTCGTAAAGGGAGCGTGGGGATTTCGTTTCACTCTTTTCTTGGTCACTGCTGCAACGCTATAGTTTTCCTCTTTTAGCTCATGGCGGATGGCCAGTGCAGAATTCTCATCAGCAATGTGGGCTTTTTTGCCATCCACTTTCTGCAATTCAGCTTCAAAAGCTTTTTTCTTCTCAGTCTCCACCTGGGTTTTAATGGTCCAATATTCCTGGGGCTCAAATTTGTCAATTTCTTCCTGGCGTTCACAAATCAAGCGTAAAGCCACAGATTGGACGCGACCGGCACTTAAACCAGAATAGAGTACGCGCCATAGGAATGGACTTACCTTAAAGCCAACCAGTCGATCAATAATGCGACGGGCCTGTTGGGCATTGACCAGGTTCATGTCAAGGGTGGTAGCATTGCGCATGCCCTCCAGAACTCCGGTCTTGGTAATTTCAAAGAACATGACGCGGTGAATGGGCTTATTTAAATTTTTGAGCAGGCGCATAACATGCCAGCCTATAGCCTCTCCTTCACGGTCAGGGTCAGTCGCAATGAAGATTTGCATTGAATTTCTGGCAGCCTCTCGTAGCGCATCCACATTCTTCTTCTTGCCGGGGATAGTTACATACAGGGGTTTAAAATCTTCCTTAAGGTCAACGCCCAACTGGGTTCTAGGTAGATCTCTGATGTGACCAACCGTTGACAGGACTTTGTATTCATCCCCTAAATATTTACGTATGGTTCCGGCTTTGGAGGGTGATTCGACGATAACGAGGTTTTGTGACATGCGCTTCCTTTGGGCTTCCATTATTTCAAGTCGCGAATAATATTCTGCCACTCATGTAAATGCAAGACCTGGTATGGTTGCTTTTGTATTAGTATTATTAACATATATTGCATCTGATTGTCATTCTGTTTTGATCGATTCACCATACCTCAACCATTAATAGCGATTTGACATCCAAGCGAATTGCTGGATAATATTGTCGTCTGGTTTTTAAATCTGTATTCCGGGGGAATCAGCTAGTTTCGGATTAACATTCATGATGATTTTAGCTCCTTAGTCCTCTACCATATCTAGGGCTTGATTTACATTTTCTTCCAAGTATCTTACCTTATTCTTGTTATAGATATACTTGTTTCTCATAATATTGTCTAACAATTCGAGGGAGTTCTAATGAAAAAAATCATTTTTTCACTCATAATTATGACAACCAGCATTTCGCTATTCTCTCAATCCGATGTTGGTGACACAAAGGCATTTTGGGTTAGTCAGTATGGGTTCTTCCAGGGAACATCTTTAATCAGTGCCACCTTGAAGGATCAGACAAGTCTTGCAGATATCTGGTATGAGAACACACGTATAAATGATATTGAAATCTCAAGTGATAATTCTGAGGTATTACTTGTTGGAACGGAATCTGGTGTTGTTCTCTCGGAGGATGGTGGAAACTCCTGGTCATTCAAAAATGGTGTCTCCGATTTACTACCCGAAGGCTATAGAAGCGGAGGAGGTGACCCAGCACTCCAGCACAGAGCCCCCGTCACCTCCATTTTTTATCGCAGTGAGGATTATTGGATGGCAGGTTGCGGTCTCGGTCATAAACAATTGGGTGACAATAAAATTTTTGGGGGGTTTCGAACCAGTAATGGGGGTGAGGATTGGAATTTCGTTTCACGTGGTTCACCCGTATACAATTCTTTGGGTCAATCAGGCTCCAACGTGGATGAAAGACCTGCATTTTACGAAATGATCAACGAGCCGAGCAATGCGGATGATTTTTGGGCAGCTACTGAGGCTGGTCTTCTCTTTTATGATGGGACCAAGTGGGAAGAATGGTCTTCAGCGGGACTCCCGAAGATCAGTCCGAAATGGGATCATCTTGAAGTCTTTGATATTCATTATGCTGAAGAGTCTCAGATTGTCACCATAGTAACCACCTTGGGAATATATCAGGGTGAAGTAGATCTAGATGAAGAAATGGTTGCCTGGAGTCCACTCAACACCTCCAGTATTACATCAACTTCTACTCAATCAGAGTGGTCTGGAGGCTTAACCGTAAATTTTACTCCACCGGGAACCGCCGAACCTGGTGATTGGTACACTGTATTCAGCGTAAGTCAATCTAGATATTGGCTGACTCAGTGTGAGATATACGATGGAGCTGGTAGTCTGATTTTAACAGATGATAACCTTTATGCGGCACAAACATTTGCTGATTTTGATTACTCGGAGGTAGCGGGAACTGAATTCACCATAACACCAGCTGAAAACAGAAGCTTTCTGAATATTGAAAAATCCAGTGCTGAATTTTATGTCGCAGATGAGCATAACGTTTATCATCTTGTGAATGGTAGCCTGGGACCATCCGTGTTTGAAATTCAGGATGGCACCATCCATGACTTGAGAATGCACAATAATTCTTTATACATTGCCACCAGCAGGGGTGTCTTTCTTGATGGGACTGTGATAAGCCCTCAAATCGGAATGCCCAGCCGTACAGAGACCTACCCTTGCGACATTAGATCGCTGGCCAGTGACGGCATCAATCTCTATGCCGGTGGTCACCTAGGAGGACTTATAAAATCCACTGACAATGGTAACTCTTGGACATTCCTTAATATGGATCTGGACCACCGTGAAACCCCCATGGGAGGCAGGGAAAATGTGATGAATCTGGTGGACCCGACGAACGCGACCAACCTTCCAGGAATTGTATCAGAATGGTTCGGAGACATAGATGAATATTTCACGAGTGAGACCAGGAATCTGCTTATTTTTGATATTGATGATTTGTATTATTCAAGTCAGGCGATGGGAGAAATCTCAAAGACGGGTGATTTTAGACCGATTGATTTACCCTCTCTAACACCTGATTCGCTTTCAAATAATGCTGTTATTGTTTATTTGGACAATAATCCTCAAGATCTCTCCAGTGAACTTCTGGATGCCTCAACGATTCACTGGATGACATACATGATTCATAGTATTGTCAATCCTGGCGAAGATGAATGGTTGAAGAGAGGGCTTGCCTACTTTAGTGAAACCCTCATCGACCCTCAAAACATCCCGAGTTATTCATTGCAGCTTCGGCACGGGCTAACTGAGATGAGCGCGTATAACAACGCATTCAAAGATAATTCAAAAGCATTCTGGACATTTATCAAAGAAAAGTTCCTGACTGAGGCAGGTAACTACCAAGCCCTGGCAAATTCAGGTACTCACGGCATTATGAGTTTGATGTTTGCTCTGGAGTCTGCAGGAAATGAGAGCACAAGCTTTCCTGAATTGTTCGAGAAATTTGGATTGACCATGTTACTTGACTCATGGGTGGACAATGCAGGTGCGCCAGTTCGGCCAGATTATACCTTGGAGGGCGCTGAAATTATTCTGGATGATTCTCACATTTGGTGGGATTTAACCGGGGCCGGAAGTTTTCAAGCTAGTCCATATACCAGAACTGCCCCCCCGCTATCCATCAGTACGCTAATCACCAGAGGGTACGCTACCGGAACCTATTGGGCGCCAGGACTTGGGGATGACCTGATATTTTTCACCACCTCCTCTGACAGTCTCAATGTAGAGCTGGTTAAAAGCATACAAAACGATGGGGCGGTAATCCCTGAATCCGTTTCCATGGAGTCAGGAACCGAACCTGACTGGCCTGGCAACTTTTACTTTGATATTTCTGATTTTGAAAATGAGGGGGAACCTGATGATAATGCAATCGATCACCTCAGTGCTCAGGTTTCCAACTGTAGTGAAGAAAACAGCTCCATCTTTATCCTTCATTATGAGTTTAGTGACGAGGTCTGGATGGATCTCTGGCACCCTACTTACCGCAACCTGCATCTCGAATTGACAAACTATACAGAAAGTCAGTTCCAATTAATATGGGGGCCAATTTTCTGGGGTGAAGCTCCGTCTGAGGGGCAGGAGAATCTCCCATCGCTGAGAGACCTTGGTTTTGAAGGATATCAGGTCAAGATTTACCAGGACGGATTATTGGTCCAGGAAATCTCTCCAGTGTTTAATACTTGGTTGGATTTGACACTTGATATGGAGCAGTCTTACTGTTTCGATGTCAGGGCCCTCTTTGACGGCAATGAATCATCACCAATTGTTGATGATTATTGTCTAAATCTAGAAACTGAATACAGTAATTATTCCACGCTATGGACCGCAGTCAGTAACTATGGGGTCTATGGAGATCCCAATGTTCCTGCTAGCTTACCCTCCATGGAGTGGCCAGGAGGGAGCAACACCCATTATTTATGGGAAGGCCGCTTCTGGGTTGGTGGTAGAGTGGATGAAGAAATTCGCGTTAGCCATGCTGATTATGGGAGCTATGAGTGGGCGCATGCCTCGAACAGCTCAAATAACACATTTTCTGTACACACACAAGACACACTTATCATCCAAACCTATGATGACTACAACCCCAGCATTCATAGCACTGCACCTCTTGGTTTTGAAGTCCAGCAAACGACTCGATCATTCAGCGCTGGAGAATACAACCAGCTAACCAACTGTTTGGCCATTGATCTCACCCTGACAAAGAGTGAAACCATCATCCCGCAAAACATAAGTGATGTATATGTATCCTGGGTCTTTGATGCTGATGTCGGCACAGGTCGGGATCTGACATCCCCGCATATCGATGACCTGGTTGATTATGAGGGGTATGATGGTTCTGATTCCGATACAGATGAAGAGGATATTGTAGAAAATTTAGACTGGAACGAAAATGGGATTCTGGATGGATATGATGAGCATGGGGTTCCATTTGGATGGGAATATCTTGGTAGTTCACTGGAACCGAACCCCAACTATAATCCTGGGCTTATTGCCCCGGATGGCTTTGCTGACGAATATCAGGTCATTGAAACAGATCCTGAAGTGTACACAATGGTTGATAGAAACATGTCCTACATGTATGATGCGGATGATTATGACACCCCTGAAGATGATACTGGTGAAAATGGGTCTGTTTTAGGGTTTATTGGACTTAGATATATGGGGGGTCCTACTGAGTCAGTTTTTACTCACCAGTGGTGGAACTGGGAGAGCGACCCCATTACAGATCTAGACAAGTATTTATACATGTCTGCTGAGCATCCGGCTTCCATGGGGTATAAATTTGTGCCAAACCCATTGACTCTCGGTGCAAACCCCTTCGATTATAGATGGCTGATGAGTATAGGCCCTCTCGATGAAGTCTTGCCCGGCGATGAGATAAAATTTGCTGCTGCTGTTGTTCTGGGAAAAGGTATTGAGGGTTTACGTACCAACAGTGATGCCGCCTTTTTGTGGTTTCATGAAAACACTTGGGTCAATGTTGATTCACAAGACCAACTGCCGATGGGGTTTCAGCTTTCAGCTCCCTATCCGAACCCGTTTAATAGTACCTTGACCCTAGCTTTCTCGATTGAAAGAGCCGAGGGTACCACCTTGAGTATATTTGATATTCGTGGCCGGGAAATCTTGCAATTCTCAGAGGAAAATCACCACTTCTCGCCTGGTGAAAACTTGATCCATTGGACTGGCAGTACAGCCGATGGCAGATTGACAGAAAGTGGAATCTATATTATTCGACTAAAGTCAGGGGGCCAAAGCTTAACCAGCAAAGTGGTCATGATACGTTGATATCTGATAGCAATTAGGCCTTGTATTAGTTTGAATATCCCGTGGGGTTATTTGACTGCCAGCGCCAGGCATCTTCACACATCTCGTCCACACCCTTTTCTGCTTTCCAATCCAACTTGGTGGCAGCTAAATGCGTGTCGGCATAGCACTTGGCGATATCTCCAGCTCGACGGTCTGTAATCTTGTAGGCAACCCTACACCCCGAAGCCTTTTCAAACGCTTTGACCAGTTCCAATACACTATAGCCGCGACCCGTGCCCAGGTTCACCGTAACCAGACCAGGTTTACCCTCGAGATGCTCCAATGCTTTCAAATGACCTTTAGCCAGATCCACAACATGGATATAGTCACGAACACCGCTTCCGTCAGGTGTGTCATAGTCATCACCAAATACGGATAGCGTTTCCAGCTTTCCTACGGCAACCTGTGAAATGTAGGGCATGAGATTATTGGGGATGCCATTGGGGTCTTCACCGATTTGTCCGCTTTTGTGAGCACCCACCGGATTGAAGTATCTTAACAATACAATATCCCACGTATTGTCTGAGACATACAAATCTCCTAGCATCTCTTCAATTATCAATTTGGAACGTCCATAGGGATTGGTGGCTGAAACGGGGAAATCTTCAGTGATGGGAACGGATGCAGGATCACCATAAACTGTTGCTGAAGATGAAAATACCAGTCGCTTCACTCCATGCCGCTGCATTTCTTCCAGCAGATTCAATGTCCCTGCAATATTATTTTGATAGTACGCCAATGGGATGGTCACGGATTCACCAACAGCCTTCAAGCCTGCGAAATGGATAACCGCGTCAAAAGCATGTTCTGCGAATACATATGCTACCATGTCCTTGTCCATTAAATCTACTTTGTAGAAAGTAATACTTTTTCCAGTGAGAGCTTCAACCCGTCGCAAAGATTCCCGACTGCTGTTTGATAGATTGTCCAGAATGACTACATCTTCCCCATTCTCGAGTAATTCAAGTACTGTATGGCTTCCGATGTAACCTGCGCCGCCTGTAACTAAGATAGTGGACATAAAATTTCTTTCCTGCTAGAGATTAACATCAACAACTCTATAACTGATGGCTGAGGTATATGTTTCAACGGTATGCGGAAATTCCTGTTATGCTCTCCCCTACTACCAGAGTATGCATTTCATGGGTTCCCTCATAGGTGAGTACGGATTCAAGATTGGCAGCATGGCGCATGGACACATACTCGTCAGTAATTCCACTGGCACCCAAAATGGTGCGGGCTGATCGTGCAATATCCAGGGCCATGCGCACATTGTTCATCTTGGAGAGACTCACCTGTGTGTGTTTTAGATCCCCACGGTCCTTTAGGCGACCCAATTGAAGTGTCATGAATTGCGCCTTGGTGATCTCATTAAGCATCTCTGACAGCTTTTGCTGGGTCAGTTGGAAAGCAGCAATGGGTTTATCAAACTGGATTCTTGTTTTGGCATATTCAACTGCTTCTTCGTAACAGTCGATAGCCGACCCCATAACGCCCCAATTAATACCATAGCGAGCCTGGGTCAGACAGCCAAGGGGAGCTCTGAGTCCATTGGCTTCAGGAAGCTTATTTTCTAGAGGGATCCTACAATTATTTAATACGATTTCACCTGTGAGAGATGCCCTCAGAGAGAGTTTGCCCTTGATCTCAGGTGTCTCAAACCCTTGCCTACCGCGCTCAACTAAAAATCCTTTCACATCACCCGATTCATCTTTGGCCCAGATAACAGCCAGATCGGCTACCGGTGCATTGGTGATCCACATTTTGGCTCCATTCAGGACATAATCATCCCCATCCTGTTTTACCCGCGTGAGCATGCCACCGGGATTGGATCCAAAATCGGGTTCAGTGAGACCAAAACAGCCAATTTTTTCACCCGAGGCCAGAAGCGGGAGCCATTTATTTTTCTGAGTTTCTGACCCATATTTCCAGATCGGCCACATAACCAATGCACCCTGAACAGAGGCAAAACTGCGTAACCCTGAGTCTCCACGCTCCAACTCCTGCATCATAAGACCATAGGCAACACTGTTTAGACCTGCCGTACCGTATTTTTCAGGAAGCGTGGATCCAAAGAACCCTAATTCCCCCATCTCACGGGTGAGTTCAAGTGGGAAAGTCCCATCACGAAAATGTGCAGCTATTAGGGGTCTGAATTTATCCTGAACCCATTCATGGGTCATATTTTGAATGGCAATTTCTTCTTCATTCAACAAGCTTGAGATATCAAAATAATCAGGTCCAACAACCTTAAGCGACATACCGCACTCCATTCTCCATTTGAGCATAAAATGTAAACGATGCCCATATCAGCGAAACAAAAAACGCGCGACGATATTGTCATATATCATTTCTTTCCAGGTTTCTGTATCATAATATCCGGCCATGAATAATGACTCGCTCTTTCAGTTTTCAGAAGTATCGCTAGACATAGGTGCACAAAGCATTCTTCAGAAACTTAGTTTCGATATTCACAAGGGTGAATTTGTAGCTGTCCTGGGTGCTTCGGGTGCTGGGAAAAGTTCACTCCTGAGAATGTTTAATGCACTCACCAGTCCCTCTGCCGGTAAAATTAATTTTCGGGCCATGGACATTGATACAGATATCACTAGCCTACGTAGAAATGTGGGGATCCTGTTTCAGAACCCTGTAGTTTTTAGTGGGACCGTCAAGGAAAACCTCATGGTCGCCGGACGCTGGGACAACATCATATCTCAGAAACTCGATCATGAGCTCAACCAGGCGCTCCTTGAAGTGGGCCTGGAAAACATTGAACTGACCAAAAATGCCAAAGATCTATCCGGTGGTGAGCAACAGCGATTAGCGCTGGCTCGAACCCTTTTAAACCACCCGCAGGTTCTGCTTCTGGATGAGCCGACTTCCAACCTGGATCCAAAACTGGCCAGATCCATCATGGATCAAATAGACAAACTTCGTAAGACATTGAATCTAACCGTCATTGCAGTTTCACATGATCATCAACTCATGCGCCGCTATGCAAAACGCGTCATTGTTCTCTCCAAGGGTAAGGTTCTGGGTGATGGTACCTTTAAAAAGTTGGATACTGGGAATATTTTTGAAGCAGCTGGATTGCTGACTTCGGAGGGTGCAGATGAGACCTGATTTCTATGTACTCGGTTGGAATGATGCCCTTGTTTCACTCGTATTTATTGCCTTCTCCTTTTTCCTGATCAAAAAGTGGAAACTGGGTCTGGAAAATACCCTGCTCATGGGAACACTCCGGACATTTGCACAACTGACACTCATGGGCTATGTCCTCACCTGGTTCTTTGATCAAGAGCATTGGGCATTCATGCTCACCCTCCTATTTATAATGATTGTAATAGCCAGTTATGAGGGTACACGCCGCCAGAAGGGTGAAATCCCCCACTTTTTTCCAGCCATGCTGGTTTCACTATTGGCCTCAGCACTGCTCATTCTGGGAACCATCCTGCTGTTCATTCTGGATGTAAAACCCTGGTACTCACCCTATGCCGCTATCCCAATCGGTGGGATGATCATTGGCAACGGGCTGAACTCAACAGCTTTGACTGCCAATCGTTTTGTGGGTGAATTAAAGCATCGGGAGCAGGAAATTGAAACTTTGCTGGCATTGGGAGCTTCACCAAAGCTGGCTGTCTTTGATGCCATGAAGGCTTCTATTCATGCGGCACTCATTCCCAATATCAACGCCATGATGACTGTGGGCCTGGTTCAGATCCCTGGTGTTATGACCGGACAGATTTTGGCCGGCATTGACCCATTAATTGCTGTTCGCTATCAGATAATGATTATGTATATGTGGTTTACAACAGCAACAATGGCCAACATGATTATGCTGGCCATTGTATACCGTCAATATTTTACAAAAAAACTACAGCTCAGACACGAGCTGCTCAGGAAAAACGATTAGATCAATCCCTCTTTGCCGAGGAAGGTGTTGGTTTCTTCCACATGCTTTTTGAAGTCTTCCCATAATGCGGGAGCCACGGTGATACCCTTCTGGGTTGGACGCCATTCATCCTCATCTGCCAGGTAATGGATACGGAAATCTACATAAGTTCTGCCCTTAAATTCCTTAACCTGAATCAAGATTTTTTCAGTTTCACTGCGTTCGACTTCACCAATTATTTTTTCCATCAATCAATCCTCTTTGTTTTTATCAATTTACTCTGTTTATTTTTTTGCGATCCACTTCTCATCGAATTCATCAGCATTAAAACCGAAGGAACCCTTTTCGCCCTGTACGATAAATGGACGTTTGATGAGATTTGAATCTTGAAGCATAAGCTCAATGGCTTTTGATTTATCCGGAATATTTTGACCCAATTTCAACTCCCGGTAGATGGCGCTTCGGGAATTCAAATAGGGTTTCACATTGTCGCCATCAATAAATTTTTCCAGCATTGCACGGTCAGGTGGGTTGCTGATGATATCCACAACCTGAAATTCAACGTTCTTTTCATTTAAAAAGGCTTGAGCCTTTTTGCAGGTTCCGCATGTTTTTTTGTCAAAAAATATTGGTTTCATCTAATGCATCCTTCTCATTGTGTCTCTTAAATAATTAAAGCCTTCTCAGAATCCTAATATCTAATTTCAAAACTTTCGTAATCACCGCTAAAGCGTTGCTCCTGTTGTTCAACATCTTCCACGGTGGACCAGCGGTTGCCAATTTTCAGTGCTTTAACAAACTCCACCAGCATGCCGTGATCCCCCTCAGCGACCCCAACGACGGAGCCATCTGGATTGTTTTTCACCCAACCCGAAAGCCCCATTTGAAGGCCAGTTGTACGCACAAAAGCTCTGAACCCAACCCTCTGGACTTTTCCTACGGCGCGGAATACAATGGCGGTTTCCATTTCTACTTCCTCACCCTGATTGCTTCCTCAGGTAAAACCGATGGACAATATTCGGCCAACACGCATTTGTGGCATTGTGGTCGCCTGGCAATACATACAGCTCGACCGTGATCGATAATCAGATGGGTGAACATGACCCAGTATTCTTTATCAATGATTTTCTGAAGTTCAAATTCAATTTTTACCGCATCCTTCTGTTTGGTCATACGCAGCAAATTGGCAATACGAATCACATGTGTATCCACCACAAGCCCGGGAACGTGGAATCCAGTGCCCAGGACAACATTGGCAGTTTTCCGACCCACTCCCGGGAGCTTTACCAGAGCATCCAGATCTGCCGGAACCTCGCCACCATGATTTTCCATCAAAGCGATGGCACAGGCACTCATATTTTTCGATTTGCTGTTAAAAAAACCAGTGGATCGCACCAATTCTGCCAGGTGATCAACCGGAGCAGCAGCCATGGTTATTGCAGTTGGATAGTGTTTGAACAATTCCGGAGTTACTTTGTTCACACGGTCATCTGTGCATTGAGCTGATAGCATGGTGGAAATAAGTAGCTGAAAGGGCGATGTGTGTTCCAGGCTGCACTTGGAGTTTGGATAGGTCTCAAACAGTCGCTTCAAAATGTGGCGCATGCGCTCCTGTTTGTTTTTCAATGACTCTCTCATGCATTTCTCCTGAGCTGTAAATACGTTTTCATGTCTTCCAGTTTCATTGTGTTGACAACATCATCAGCGCTAAGACCACCCTTACGCGCCATCATCACGCCAAGTGGAATGGTGGACAAGGCTTTCACGCTATGAGCGTCAGGATTGATGGAAATTTTCACTCCTCTGTCTCTGGCTAGATCCAGATGGCGCCAATCCAGGTCCAATCGCTTGGGTGTAGTATTAATCTCAATAATCTTTCGCTGCTCACCAGCAACTTCAATGATGGTCTCAAGATCGGGTGCATATCCCGCCCGGGCAAGCAACATACGACCGGTAGGATGACCCAGCATTGTAGTGTAGGGGCTGTGTAAAGCGCGGATAATACGATCAGTCTGTTGGACGGGATTTAGATGAAAATGACTATGGATGGAGGCAATGACAAAATCAAAACCAGCCAATAATTCTTCATCGTAATCCAGGCTACCGTCTACCAGGATATCTGCTTCAATCCCCTTGAATATGTGAAAATCTGTATAGCGATCATTGAGTTCGTCAATGCGTTCCCACTGCGCGTGTACTCTGTCTGGTTTCAAACCATTGGCATAGTAGGCGGCCTGTGAGTGTTCGGTAATTCCGAAATACTCATATCCCAGCCTGTGGGCTTCATTCACCATCTCATCTAATGAATTTCGTCCATCACTCCAGGTGGAATGGGCATGGAAGACACCCTTTACATCACCAGGCTCAATCAACTTGCGATCCTCTGGAAAATGATCGAATGCATCCCGAAGTTCTGGCTCAATCCATTGAATACTCAGGGATTGACAGATTTCATTTTCTGAGGCATTGGTTGTGTTGAGATTTGTAAACTGGTCCAGGGATCGGGTCACCCCTTCTTTCGCACAAGCCAAATCAAGGTGGCCTAAAAAAACATCACCTCCGGTTAGCGTCAATTGATTAGCACCAAAGGATTCACCGACACTAAAGTATATATGGACAGGCAGGGTGGAAATATCATCAAATTCGATAGTATCACCGATACAAAGTTCCAGGGAAAACTGGGCATTGAGTATTTCCGCGAGCACAGAGGATTCGGCGTCCACCAGAAATTCCACTGATTGGATCAGGTTATTTCTTCGGCGAAGTTCACCGGTCAATTCAATGCGTTTTACACACTGGAGGGCTCTCAATTTATCCAGCCAGGATTGGGCTACTGAAAGGGCTGTATCCAGATGAAAATCACGGCTATGCTTTTTGCGGAAATCTATTGAATCCAATAATTTTTGCTGGAGTTTAGATCCAAAACCCTTGACATCTGATAGTTGTTTTTCCTTACAGGCATGGTAGAGCGTGTCCAGGTTGCTGATTCCCAATTCCTGCCATAGTTGCTGTACCTTAATGACACCTAAGCCTGGTAATTCCAGCAGCTCTGGTAAGCCCAGAGGCAATCGATCCAGCAATTCTTTCTCTTCTACTGGTCCTCCAGATTTGGCATAGTAAAGAATGATTCGAGCCAGGGTTTCACCGATACCCTCTTCATTTTTCAGGCGGTCTTCATCGATGAGTACACCCATTTCCTCGGGATGATTTTCTACAATTCCAGCTGCTTTTTCAAAGGCTTTGATCTTAAATGGATTTTCATCCAGGAGTATCATCATGTTAGCGAGCCGTTTGATTCCGTGACTGATCTGAGAATTATTCATGTTTCAAAATAGTGGAAGAGTTATTGAGTTCAATGAGTTTGTGAGTTGATTGGGTTCTGGGTTTGATGGGTTCTTGGGTTTAATGGGTTCTTGGGTTTAATGGGTTTAATGGGTTTAATGGGTTGGAGGGTTTATTGGGTTGGAGGGTTTATTGGGGTCTTGGGTTGCATTGGTGCTTAAGTATTCGTCACCCAGAGCTCGTCGAAGGGTCTCAAATTGAATTGGAGGAGTTTTTGAGGTTGATGGGCTTGAGGGGATATAGGGTATAGGGTTATACGGGAAGTAGGGTGTGTCTTGCTGAGGCTCGACCGGAGGGAAAGAGACTCGAAGCATTCTGGTATTTGGTTTTTCTTTGATGCATTTGATGGGATGAAAACACTCGGAATCCAAATTTGAAATTCTTTTATCCATAAGCACCACGTACTACCAAAGGTATAGTGTTATGAGGGAAATAGTGGTTGTCTTGATGAAGCTCGAATTATGGTGGCGAAATTGTGTGAGTGAGAAGATGGCTATGGGTGTAAGGGGTTTGTTGGAATATGGGGTATAGGGAAAACGGGCTCGTCTTGCTGAGGCTCGACCGGAGGGAGAGAGACTCGAAGCATTCTGGTATTTGGTTTTTCTTTGATGCATTTGATGGGATGAAAACACTCGGAATCCAAATTTGAATCACTTTTATCCATAAGCACCACATACTATCTTTCGTGCAAACAAACCCAGGGGGATTCATGAAAGAAAAAACAAAGATTGATGCTTATATAGACGCTCTGGAAAAGCAGGGAATTGATAGACGAGATGCTGTCCCACCGCTTTACAGGTGGTTTTGGTCGCTTGGATTACATGTGAGGCCACCACTGAACCAGTCAATGTTTTCCATGATATTGCATCACCTCATCTTCTTCGTCATTGTCTTTCCGATTGTCATGTACATTCTTGGTTGGATTGGACTTTCTACACTGGATGGTGGTCTGCTCATATTTGTCGCCCTCTTTTCCGGAACCATCAGTGGATATATGACTGCGAGAAGGTTTAAGAAGCTGGGGACAGGAATTGATATACCTGAGCTGTAATTTTTGAGATGACCTAAATCATCAATTGATAAGATTCCGATATTTTCCATAAATTACTCCATCCTCCTGCTTAATATGTTGGCATGAATCCTGACCGACTCCGGCAAAAGCGCGAACTGATAAATCTGCTGCGTGAGTTTTTCAGCTCAAAAAATTTCTTTGAGCTGGAGACGCCCCTGCTGGTCCCTTCCCCTGGTATGGACGTACATTTGCACAGCTTTCAAACCAGCTATGTGCAGCACGATGGTACCGAAAAGACTTACCACCTTCCCACTTCTCCTGAATTTTCCATCAAGAAGGCGCTGGGATTCGGATTTGAAAAGGTGTTTGAAATTGCCCGTGTATTTCGGAACCAAGGTGAGTTAGGCCCCTTTCATCATCCCGAATTCAACATGCTGGAATGGTATCGTCCCGGAGACTATGTAGATATCATGAATGATGTTGAAATTCTGCTGAATTACCTTAGCCAACATTTTTCTTCAATTGCCCTGACTGAATCTGACTATTGGGTGAAATCCGTCAAGCGAACATCAATTCAGGAATGTTTTCGAATATATGCTGGTATGGACATTGAGGCAGGTATTCAAGATGTTGAGACCTGGCGGCAGTCTGCTGAGCAACAGCTTGATGAGCGCATTCCTGCTGATGATACCTTCGAGGATATTTTCTTCCGAGTATGGATGAAATGTATTGAACCCAAACTGGGTAAAATCAGTCCTGAGATAGTTTATGATTATCCCGCATCTATGGCAGCCTTATCAAAGCTGAAGGAACCAGAGAAGCTCTGGGCCGAGCGCTTTGAGCTCTATATCCACGGTGTAGAAATCGGTAATGCTTTTAGCGAATTAACTGACTCCAAGGAACAGCTACAGCGTTTTCAATCAGCCAACACTGAGCGGGAGAAGCTGGGGTATCCCCCCCACCCAACAGATGAAGACTTTATCGCAACAGTGGGTAAAATGAAACCCACTGGCGGAATTGCTATAGGAGTAGAGCGCCTGCTGATGGCACTTACTGGTGAATCAGATATTCGTCAATTTTTCCTTCAATCATTCAGCGTAGACCCGATGGGTGATATCAACCTTAAATAAAAGTTGATCGGTGTTTTCGCTCCCAGGGCACCCAGTACCACATTCCCATCTTGATCTCTCCAGCTTGAAAGCTCACGGTCACGAATAGGAAGGCCGGAATAAACATAATTACCATAATTACTGGTGTAGGATTCCAGGGCAAACGTATATAACCCCAGAGGTACACCGATGAAGTTTCCCTGAAATTCCAGCAAGTCGTTATCTTCACTTCTATTGATTGCTACGGCAAGGCTGGCATAGAAACCCTTGGTAGAATCTTTGTGGATGACCTCATCCATGAGCACCGCGCAAAATCCGGTTTCACTTGAATTATTCCAGATCATCTGGGCATAATTGTTTGATTCACTAACCAATGTATCACCAATCCAGACTGCGTTTTCCCACGCAACATTTACCGGAGGTCCAGCAATATCAGTGGTGGCTGAAATAACGCGTCCATCGGTTGTGGTCAGTACCATTTCATATTCGAGATCTTGATCGAGGACGACGGCAGCAAATGCTGGTTTGGGAACGTAGGCACCATAAAAGTAGGTCACAATGGGATTTTCTTTCATCGCTTCAGGGGGCCCTCCCGGTCCGTAGACCACATCAAAGGCTGCTGCCCGTGAGGTCCATTCAAACTCAGCGACCTGAGTCCCTGAATTGGCTTCTCTGAGAATAACCGACACCATTGTGGAATCATGAACCTGAGTGAGAATTTCGATATAATCGTCGACGTGGGGCTCACCCGGATCAGCAATACCATTACCGCGTCCTTCAGGTATGTCGTCAGGACCTCCCTGACTGACACCAATGTCATCATTTAGAGGCTCTCCCTCATCCCAACGATTGTTGCCATTTTCATCAGTATAGCTTTCCCAGTCTCCATTGTCATCAATACCATTAAAGAGAGAGGTATCAGTAACCAAGACAGTATGATCCACGCGTATAATTGATTTTGAGAAATCACCAGCGTCAAGAACGCCCTCGATCCGTAATTCTTGCTCATAGTTTTCGAAATCATCCGCAAAATCTGCAATGCTCAATTCTTCTGTACATGAAGTTGTGAGCATGGATGCAAGGAGCAATACCAGCAGGCTGAATTTTGCGGTGAAGTGCTTAATTAATATATTCATTTCATTCACCTAAAATTTGAATTCCACACCAAAGGTGGGTAAGAATGGGAACATGCCAATACCTTCTACAGTTCCTGCAGATAAATCCCAATTATAGAAAAAGGTATTGAAGTGATTGGTCACGTTGATGACCTGGAATTTGAAAAGACCATCCAGGCCAAAGGGAGTAATTTGCCGTGAGTAACTCACATCCACTCTGAAATAGTCTGGATAGCGGGCAGAATTCCGAGAACCCTTGATATCTTCGAGTGAGGAATATGGATTGTTGAAATCGAATGCTGCCTGACCAGAATGCTGCGTGTAAGTGTATCCTACAGTGGGTGTATATAGATTAGAGCTACTGCTACTCAGCGTCAAGCCAAATGAATTCTTGGTTGAGGGTGAATAGTTCACTACTAGGTTTACAGAGAATGGTTGATCGTATTTTGAGCTGTATATCTCACCGTCACTTTCGATGATGAGGCCATCGCCATTAAAATCGAATTCCTGCTGGCTCTGCATATATGAAAAGCCCAGCCAGCCAGTCAATTTACCGGCATTCTTTTTAAGCAACAATTCAGCCCCCATAACTTCAGCAGTTCCCTCGGTATAGTCATCGTCAGGATTTTCATAATCCTGATTGGGATTCATAACCAGAGTGTTCTTATAGGGTTTATAGTAACCTTCAAGACTTGCGAAATAGCCATCTCCCAACCATTGCTCAACTCCCAGGATAAAGTGCTGCACTGACTTGGCACTGTAATTTTCAGGAATTGGATTCCAGAAATCTACAATACTTAGAATGGCATCTTCATCTTGTGCTGTAAACAGGAACTGATTGTAGACACCCCAGGCCCCCTTGAGCGCCAGATTGGTGTTCAGCAGATACTTAAATCCCAGGCGAGGTTCATAATACAGGTCATCGTGGGCAGAATATTTAGATAAACGCAGACCTGCTTGAAGCATGATTACCGGACTGGGCTGCCATTTTTCCTGGATAATTCCGCTATAAATCATGTTTGATTCATTTTCATCGATAAAATTGAGATCACCACTTCCAATACGGAATTGAATTCCCAGGTCCTTCGCTTCAAGCCCCAGTGTCATGGTATGTTCGGGTGAGATGTACCAATCAAGGTTTTCCTTTATGGTCCAATCATCAATCTCATTGAAAACAACAAAATTACTGCCAGCACTGGAGCCGCTACTATCCTTGGTGGCATATTCGAGATCGACATCAAATTGATAGACAGTATTGGCCATTGAGAGGGTGGAAACAAATTTTGAATTTGGCACCCAGCGCCATTCTGCACTGTTGGTGGTATTACCCCAGTCCCAGCCAAAGCTTACTTCAGATTCAGATTGTTCCAGATCGAAGGATATCCGATCCTGACCGCCGTAATGGGAAAATGCCAATCGATTTGTGGGATTTATGTTTTGAACCACCTTGCCCTGGACATCATAAAAATAGTACTTCCAGTCCATGGGTTCATCCTTGGCCCAGTAGTACAGACGGGCAACCTGATCAAAGTAAGTCCGTCTTCCTGAAAGCATCCAGGAGCCTTTGTATAGCGGTCCCTCTGCTAAAAGTTTTGAGCTGAGCAGATTTACTTCACCCCGCACCTGACTCACATCAAAAAACTCTCCCAGCTTTGTGCCGGTGAACAGTTTGTTGTGTTTGGAGTCACCTTCACGACCGGTAATGCTTAGAACCGATGAAATGCGGTTACCATAACGAGCGGGAAACCCACCTGCCAAAAACTCTGCATCCGCAATGGCGTCTGCATTAAAGGTGGAGAAGACACCCCCGAGATGGAAGGGGTTATAAATCTCGATACCATCCAGCATGATCAGGTTTTCGTCAGGGCTACCACCACGGACCACCAGAGCGGAAGAGAAATCACTTGATGATTGCACACCGGGCAGCAATTGTAAAGTTCTGAAAATATCGGCCTCCACAAATGCAGGCATGGTCTTCACATCCCGCATGCTGAGACTGACAGCACTCACTTCGATTTGTTTTTCAAAACGCTGACGGTCACCAGTGACAATGACTTCCTCACCTTCTATGGAAGAAGGAGAAATCTCAAAATCATGACGTTCCTCCAGCTCGGCAGCTACTGATATTTGCTTTTCAGTACGATCATAGCCCATCATCAAAATCTGCAGTGTGTAGTTGCCCGGTGGAATTCCACTAATGATATAATACCCGGCGTTATTAGTGGCTGCACCGATACCGGTATTCTTTAAGCTCACGTTGGCATAGAGTAACGGCTCCCCGGATTCTGCATCCCTTAGAAAGCCATTGATTCGCCCAGAAGGTGCCTGGCCTAAGACTTGACTGGCCAGAAGCAGTATCATCACCATCAGGACTTTGTTCTTTATGTTAAATCTCATTGATTCTCAATTCCTTTTTTAATCCTCATCCATGGATGATTAGCTCTTCATATTTAGCTGAAGCCAAACATCACTATCATCTCAATACAGCACGACTCATTTATCAACGGCTATGCCACAAAATTGTTTCGAGTTGCGGCGTCTGGTTCTATTCAACTTACGCGAATTGAGTGCTCCGCAGCATAACAAATTCGAGACAATACCTGTCCTTTTTGATATAGTGGTATATCAGAAGTGCATAATCCAGTCACTCCGATATGATTTATGATACTATTTCGGGGTGTACATCCCTTTAGCGAGAAAGGCATGATACTGCTGGGGTTCATAGTCAGACTCATCCAAAATCCCCATGCTTGTTGAAAGTATGTCTTCTGATTTTACACATGGCTGGAATGTAGAACAGTGCGATGCCTGGAATATCAGTATTCGAAAAACGATTGATTTGGCTCGGTAAACCTGTGATTAAGCCTGATAAGGGTAAATCACAGCGTTCTACCAATATGCATTCAATATTAAGCAGGTGATTGTTTCAGCGAAGTATTGTGAGGAGTATCTTTTGAAGGGTGACTAGAATTGAAAAGGGTGGGAAGCCCCACCCTTTAAGATCATAATAAAAACGGAAATTCTCGAAAATGATCGAACTATTCGTTTTCCTCTTGCGGGCCTTCTAAACGATAGACAATCAGATAGGCAGCCCCAACTGCGACTGGGATAAGGCCCCATACCCACATACCACTGGGGGCATCTTCAGGAATGGCTAAACCCATACCTAAGCTTATCACTATACCTGTTAACAGCCAGATAAGGCCAGAAAGAAGTCGATTCCTTTGATTATCTGGAAATTTGACTTCGACGCCCTTCTCGATGGCGGCCAGAATCTCTTGGCTTTCTACCTTACGTTTTTGAAGTTTGAGGAAGAGAGCTACGATAATTATCGCAGCAATTGATAAAAACATACTGATCGGTATTAACGCTTCCCATGCGGTTTCCATATTCGTCTCCTTAAGAGTTATTTTGCTTCATCGTGATATTAGACCTTTTTATCATCTCAAATGTTGCAGATCCACTGAAGTTTTTTTTTGTTTCTTGGAAACTGCAACATTTCTAACATTTCCTCAGTCTAATGATTAATATGAACTACATGTTCAAGAAGAAGAGCAAAACATCAGACTCCTTTTTCCGTGAATTGGTAAGTGAGCATGGTGAGCGAATCTATAATCTTGCCCTGATGAAGTGTAATCAGGCAACCCTGGCTGAAGATATTACGCAAGAGACATTTATCCGAGTCTTCAAAGGTCTTCAGGCATTTAGGGAGGAAGCACAACTGGGGACCTGGATATATCGCATTGCCTTAAATGTATGCCATACCATGATGAAGAAAGAACTGGGTCATCAGCAGCGTGAGGTGCAATTGAACGAAAATGATTTTTCAGGTTTTGTGGATGAGGAAAGCGATGTTCAGGTGATTCATAGCCAGATGACCAGGAAAGAGAGTATTCGTACTGCCATCTCATCCCTTCCCCCCCAACAGGCCAATGCAATAACCCTATACTATTTAAAAGATTTTCAGTATTCAGAAGTAGCTGAGATTATGGCTATTCCTATAAACACTGTCAAATCCCATCTGCGTAGAGCCAAAGAGAACCTGCGTCACTTGATTCCAGAGGAGGCCATATGAGCCACTTAAACGAAGACAATCATGAATATATAAAAGTTTTAGGTGATGAGATCATAGAGCAAATTCCTCATCAACTCAAACAGAATCTTGAAACTATTCCAGCGGGATTTGGTGCTCGCACGAGTCGCTCCCTGGATCGTTTCACGATGATACTGAATCTTATTTTGGGTGGCTGGATTCTGGCAACAATGCTCATATTTCAGGAGAGTTTGCTCTCATTGGTTACAAGACTGTTTGCACACTTCTCCATCCCAGAAATAGCAGCTACCCAATGGTACTCCCATCCCTATGCAATTTTTCTGGTGTTGGCACTGGGTGGTGTTGGAATTTGGTGGTATGATATCACTGATGGACATCCGCGTGGCAAAACGACCCAAAAATAAAGAGCCCCACATACTGTGAGGCTCTCATTGCATCATATTCTAGTGAGTCTGGAAGTTTACCAGTTTTCTCCCAATAGTTCAAAGTGATCCTGGGGATGTAAACAGGCTGGACATGCTTTGGGGGCATCTTCACCTTCATGGAGGTAGCCACAGTTGATACAGCGCCAGACGACTTTGCCATTGCGCTTGAAAACTTTGCCTGCTTCCAGGTTTTTAGCCAGGTCAGCATAGCGCTTGCCATGTTGTTTTTCAGCTATTGAAATGGATTCAAAAGCTATTGCCACGGCATTAAAACCTTCCTCGCGAGCTACTTTGGCGAATTCGGGATACATAACCGTCCATTCATGCTCTTCACCAGCGGCTGCAGCTTTAAGGTTGTCAAGGGTGGTTCCTATCACACCAGCTGGAAAGGTTTCAGTAATTTCAAGGTCACCGCCTTCGAGGAATTTGAAGAAGCGTTTGGCGTGTTCTTTTTCATGATTTGCTGTCTCAGTGAATATCTGAGATATCTGAACCAGACCTTCTTTTTTGGCAGCACTGGCAAAATAAGTGTAGCGATTTCTTGCCTGTGATTCACCCGCAAAAGCGATCAATAGATTTTTCTCAGTTTGAGTACCTTTTATACTTTTACCCATATTTCTCTCCTTTTCATGATTTACTACCTCAGCATGCATAAAATTTGCCAAAGTGATCCATATTAAAAACATTTGTGGGTACACAATGACATGGGAATTGCATGAGCAATCAAGCCTATGTCAGCCCTTTGAATGCTGTTTGTTAAGAACATTAGTGTATTAGATTCGGAGCGCTTATATAAGGATAATTCTCGCATATCAGCCAACCATTCAAGTGTTTGATAGTGCCAGAACAATATTAATTCTCTCAGCCGACTGATCTACGTTCACAGTGAATATGATCTGAGGCCGACACGGTTTTCTTAGAAATGAGGAAATTCGCTCCCGTATTTGGAAAGAGAACACATGCACCAGATTAAACTCAATTCGCTTCAAGCACCTTCTTTTATTGTGATTTGCGATGTACAGGCTCACAGATGAACGTTCTGAAAGCCCATTCGCTCCGATCAAATGCCTCAAAAAAATTACCTGATATCTGGCTGAAAGCCTCCATGCTGGGCAGTTTGTGGGCCTCAGTTGAAATAATTCTGGGTAGCTTTCTGCACAATCTTCACATGCCATTTTCTGGGACTTTCCTGGCGTCACTGGGTGTGATCATAATGATTAATGGATATAAATTGTGGCCTGAGAAAGGATTGCTTTGGCGCACCGCCCTGGTAACGGCAGCCATGAAGTCAATTTCCCCTTCGGCCATCATTTTTGGACCCATGGTTGGAATCTTTATGGAAGGGGTGATCCTTGAGATCTGTCTACGGATGTTTCGTGGACGGTGGCCAGGATTTATTCTGGGTGGGGCGATAGCAGTTTCCTGGAGCCTGTTCCAAAAAATATTTGTCATGCTCATGACCTACGGTCCAGATTTTGTCAAGCTATATGAGCAGCTCTACTTCATGGCTGCCAGGAGCCTACAGCTTCAGGGAACCGTCCCTTTCGACCTGGTCAAGGCCATCTTTGTCGTTGATCTCTGCTTTGGGGCTTTGGTAGCGATTCTGGCTTATAGGACCAACAGTAAACATGATATCAATGCTGTCTCGAATGTGGTTGAAAGTCATCCTGATGTGAAACCAGAGAACCAATTGACTGCATCATTGACTCAGAAATACTCGGCGACTCTATTCTTTGTAAATCTGTTGGTTCTTGTTTCCGGGCTATATGTGATAGATTCCCTTTCCCTGCTACAGGGTGGAGTATTGGTTCTGGTTTATGTCACCTTGAATATTTTTCGATACAACCGATCACTCAAACGGCTCAAGCGCCCCCAACTCTGGATTCAGTTGATTGCAGTTATGGGACTATCCGGGCTCCTTCTAGGGGGCTGGGATAGCCAGTCCTCTATATTGAATGGCCTATCGACTGGAGTGGGTATGGCTACACGGGCCTTGCTGGTCATATTCGGGTTCTCTGCTCTGAGTATTGAAATCCGTAACCCGACTATTATCTCCTGGTTCACGCGTCGTGGGATGGGCATCGCCTTTGATGCGCTTTCGCTTGCTTTTGAAGTTTTGCCCAGACTGGTGAAACTGGTTGCTGACAAAAAACGAATCTGGCGTCATCCCTTTAGAACACTGAATCAGTTATTGGGGGCTCTGGAGATACTGCGGAAGGAGCATACCACCTCTCGCCCTAAGGTGATCATCTTATCTGGGAACCAGGGTGATGGCAAAACCGAACGAATCAAATCGCTGCTCAATGGGAAGGGGAATCATTCCCTGACCTTTTCAGGATTTTATTCTGAGGGTAGCTGGGTAAACAATGAACGTGACAGCTACCGCATTGTTGATATAACTTCACTCGATTCTGAGCCATTGTGTGGTCGAAATGCTCCGGTGTCTGGTTTGAAGGCTGGCCCCTTCTTTTTCCTGGAATCTGGATTGGAATTTGGCTGCACAACCCTCAGCGCCATCGCAACAAAACCTGGATCGGTAGTAATCATCGATGAAGTCGGCCATCTGGAACTTCAGAGCAAAGGCTGGTCGGAATGTATGGATGGACTACTGGCAAGGGAACAGGTCATGATCTGGACCGTGCGACCGAGTTTACTGGATGCTGTCGTTGCCAAATGGGGTTTACATGCACTGGTTATCGATGTCAAAACAACTACTGTAGGGCAACTTCTGGAGAGCATTCACTCCTTTTTTGACTTCAATGAGATGAAGTAAATCAACCCAACTTTTGTATTTTAGTTGCGCGAATGTAAATATTAATGCCATCATAAGTTGGTATTGAAAGTTTTGGCGCATTGTTTGCACACGCTATTTCGCATTAATACTATCTTGGAAAAATGGTTATAAAAGGAGCCGAAATGAGTGAGGTAAAAAAATTTAGCCCTGCTGCTGAATTCACAGCCAATGCACACATCAAGTCGATGGAGCAATATCAGGAAATGTATGATCGTTCAATCAATGATCAGGATGGATTCTGGGCAGAGCAAGCAGAACGTTTAACCTGGTTTAAAAAATGGGACACAGTTGCTAATTATGATCTGGCAGCTGCGGACATTAAATGGTTTGAAGGTGGTAAGCTCAATGTGAGTTACAACTGTCTTGATCGTCATGTTGAAGATGGACATGGTGATCGTACCGCTATGATCTGGGAAGGCAACAATCCGGATGAGGATAAGACCTTCACCTATAATGATCTCCTCACCGATGTACAGCAATTTGCAAATGTCCTGAAAGCTCATGGTGTTAAGAAGGGTGATCGTGTTTGTATTTATATGCAGATGATCCCTGAATTGTCAGTAGCCATGCTTGCTTGTTCGCGTATTGGAGCCATCCACTCCATCGTTTTTGGTGCATTCAGTCCTGAATCACTGCGTGATCGTATCAATGACTCCGAATGTAAAGTTCTGATCACACAGGATACCGGCGTTCGCGGCACCAAACTTGATATCCCCATGAAATCCAATGCTGATAAAGCCCTGGCTGAGACACCCTCGATTGAAACCTGTGTGGTTGTCAAAAGAACCGGTGCTGAAGTCAATATGGAAGCACCTCGCGATATCTGGTGGCATGAAGGCATGGCCAAAGTTGATGCTGTTTGTGCTCCTGAAGAAATGGATGCTGAAGATCCACTGTTCATTCTTTACACTTCCGGTTCCACAGGCAAACCTAAGGGTGTTTTACACACAACTGGTGGATACCTGGTATATGCCTCAATGACACATGAACTCATTTTTGACTATCATGAAGATGATGTTTACTGGTGTACTGCTGATATTGGTTGGGTAACTGGTCACTCCTATATCGTTTATGGTCCCCTGGCCAACCGTGCCATCACCATGATGTTCGAGGGTGTACCAAATTATCCTGATTTTGGTCGCTTCTGGGATGTTGTTGATAAACATAAAGTCAACCTGTTCTACACTGCACCTACAGCACTCCGCGCACTTATGCGTGAAGGCAACGAATGGGTGGAAACGAGAGATCTCTCTACACTACGTGTATTGGGTACTGTTGGTGAAACCATCAAATCCCCAGAATGGAATTGGTACTATAATATTGTTGGTAAGGGAAAATGTCCCATCGTTGATACATGGTGGCAAACAGAGACTGGTGGTATTCTGATTACTCCACTGCCAGGTATCACTCCCCTGAAACCAGGTAGTGCAACTATTCCTTTCTTTGGCGTACAACCTGTACTGCTCACAGAAGAAGGCAAAGAGATCGAAGGTAATGACAAATCCGGTTTACTGGCAATGAAAGCTGCCTGGCCAGGTATGATGAGAACTTTGTACGGTGATCATGATCGCTTTAAACAAGCCTATTTCTCAATGTATCCCGGTTATTACTTCAGTGGTGACGGTGCACGTCGCGATGCTGACGGTGACTACTGGATTACTGGTCGTGTTGATGATGTTCTGAATGTCTCTGGACACAGAATTGGAACCGCCGAAGTTGAAGGCGCAATTGGTAAAGCTGATGGCGTTGCAGAAGCTGCCGTCGTTGGCTTCCCACATGACATTAAAGGCCAGGGAATCTATGCCTACGTCACACTTATGGCTGGTATCGAAGGATCTGATGAAATTCTTGCTTCTATTGCAGCAACAGTGAAGAAAGAAATCGGACCTCACGCCAAACCTGACAAAGTCCAGTTTACACCAGCTCTGCCTAAGACTCGTTCAGGTAAGATCATGCGTAGAATTCTACGTAAGATTGCTGAAAATGAGCTAGATAGCCTGGGTGACACATCAACACTTGCAGATCCATCTGTGGTTGATAGTCTGGTTGCTGAGCGCAAATAAGACGCTAAGGTAAGTACACTTAAAGAGGCTGTCTCAGAATACGAGACAGCCTCTTTTTTTTTGCCATAAATCTACTCGAATTTTCAGAGATTTGGCGACAATCATCTTTGCCAAGAATCCTCAATCATCGCCTAGATAGAAGAAACGGTCATCCCTGTTCGACATTCAAACCGCTTTGATTTAAGAACAAGGAACATCGATTAACGATTTTGGATTTATTTTGCTGGTCATACTCCACTTCTCAATTCAGCATTCTTTAATCCTTGTTCGATATTCAGTACAGTTTGCCCAGGGTGTAGCCTCATTTCTTGCACAACCAGTGGAAAACCCAATCTAGTGCTAATTCAATTCTTGAAATAGGTTTCATGCACTTGCCCCGATGCCCTTAGGCAAGCAACATCGATGTACGATTTTTGAAGTTATGTTTAGCTCTTAGTGATTCAATCGTCCACTGTAGGAGCTGTCTCTTGACACACGTAAACACACTAAATGAAAGAGACCGCCTCATAAGGACAGCCTCTTTTTTATATTCAATCATATCCTGGAGGAATACTAATTGCTTAATCGTCGGGCCTCGTCGTATAGAGTTTGGCACCTGGTCTTCAGACGTAGCGTACTTTTCACACCTGAGTAAAGATCCACTTTTGTTTGTAGCAGATCAGCATAAGCTCTAATCTTTATAGGATCTCCAATCAAGCGGGCGGCAGTGCGGGCATCAACCATTTCCAACAAATCAGCTTCCCTGCCAAACAGTTCTTTCAGCGCCATATCCAGCGTTTCAAGTGCTTCATCATATCGGTGTTCAACTTTGAATCCCAATGCCTTGCTAATCATCTCGCCAATCATCTCGATCTGGCGTAAGACATAATCCTCATTCATCGTTGGCATGGGCTACTCTCCGGAATCATATTTTCATTGCAACACAGGGCTCACACATTCGAGTTTCGATTGGGAGCCCTGTGACTTGGTTTGACCTTCGATGTGAATTCGCTAAATCAAATTCACATGGTTTATTTTACGGTGACGGCAATCTCCTTGGGAAGAGCTTCCTTGGTCTTAGGTATGCTCAAGGTTAGAATACCGCTCTTGTATTCGGCAGAGATCTTATCCGTGTTCACGTTCTCAGGAAGTTCTATATTCCTTTCGTAATTTCCTCGAGCGATCTCACGTGTAAGGTACTTCGCATCCTCGTCCTCCTTAACCTCTGCCTTTATAGCTTTGAGGGTGAGGTTGTTGTTTTTCACGGATACCGTGATATCATCCTTCTCAAAACCAGGCAGTGAAAAGGACAATTCGAAGTTCTTGTCAAACTCCTGGGCATCCATGGCCGGACGCCAGACGTTACTTGTTCGTGAATCAAAATTCATTTCTTCAAAAAAGCTATTCAGCATGTTATCAATTGATCTGTTAATTCTTGGGCGGGCTACTTTTACTAGTGTCATGATGTTATCTCCTTTTATTGTTTTCAAAAATTGTGTTAAACCATTCAAACATGGCACCTCTTTATTCGAATCCTGTGCCACAACGATTTACAAGCCATTATGGCACATTTCCAGGTTTTCGCATTTGCCATTTCGCCACACGTGCGCCACAATGACTGTATTGTCTCCTTATTTACTCTACCTGATGCAGTTTTGACAGGTATCTATGCTATTGGATTAATCATGGGCTCTCAACCGCAATTACTTGAAACCTTTCGATTTCGCGTCTAGTTTCACCGGCATATGTTTCTACTCATACGGTCCAACTTGAATAAGAAAATTCTCTTCCATGTTCTCATGGTTGGCCTTTTCAGTATTGCTGGTTTTGCACAGACTGACCTCACATCTGACACTCTGAATTATGATGAATTGGAGCGAGAGATTGGCCAAATGATCATGGTTGGAATCCGTGGTTCACACCTGAACGCCGGGGCAATGGAACAAACTCGAAACCAGATTGCCAATGGTGAGATTGGTGGCATTATCTTTTTCAAGCACAATATCAAGAACAGTCGCCAGTTTCGCATATTTGTAAAAAGCATAAAAGCCATTTCAGTTGACCACGCATTGTTACTGGCAGTTGATGAAGAGGGTGGTCAGGTGCGACGACTCCGTAAAGCACAGGGATTTCAAGAATTCCCGTCCGCAGCTCACGTTGGATCAAAAATGGATTTGACTGAGGCTTACCATACGTATTCTAACATGGCAAATCAAATTCATAGTACTGGACTTAACCTGAATTTGGGACCAGTTGTTGATGTGAATATAAATCGAATTTCCCCGGCTATCGGACAATTGAACCGTAGCTTTTCAAGAAATCCTGGTACCGTCTATGATTATGGAAACATTTTTATACGCGCCCACAATGATGCTGGGGTTTTAACCACGTTGAAGCACTACCCAGGGCATGGCAGTTCCCGGGAGGATACACACAATGACCTCACGGATATAACCAACACCTGGCGCAGCTCTGAACAGGTTCCCTTTAAGCGGCTTATAGATTCAGCCACAGTTGACCTCATCATGGCTGGTCATCTCTTTGATCGCAGCCATGACAAGAAATACCCTGCTTCAATTTCTGCTGCGCATATACAAAAGACATTAAGAGATGAGCTAGGCTTTTCTGGGGTTGTTATTACCGATGACCTCCAGATGGGAGCCATTATCAAACGCTACGATCTGGATGAAATTATTATTGCTGCAGTCAACGCCGGGTGTGATATCCTGCAATTTTCGGATCCGCTGAATCTGGATAGCGACCTGCCAGCTCGTATACGCAAAATTATCATTGGGGGTATTAAGGCTGGAACCATAGACCCCAATCGAATTCATGAATCTTTCCAGCGCATAACCCAGCTAAAACTTCGCATCAAAACAGAAAAAGATAGCGCTACTAATTAAAGGGAAAACTGCAATGGCATCAACGTTTGCTACTGTTATTAACTGTATGGACGGTCGTGTCCAAAACCCGGTCAACGAGTGGATGAAAGCCAAGACCGGAGCGGATTATATTGATGTTATTACTGAAGCAGGTCCAGACAAAATCATGGCCTCGACAGCAACGGCATCCAGACTCATTCTCAAACGAATTCTGGTATCCCGGGATAAACATAATTCCAAGGAAATGGCACTGGTTGCACACTATGATTGTGCCGGCAATCCAGGGTCAAAAGAAATGCATCTGGATCATCTAAAGAAAGCTGCAAAAATCATGGAGACCTGGAATTTGGGCATGCATATCATGCTAATCTGGGCCGATGAGAACTGGGATATCGAGCTTATTTCTGAGATCCACCCCTGATCGCCTGATTCCGCTTTAGCCCTGCCAATCCCGGACGCTCCAGGGGTGTGGACTTGAAGTTTTCATCAAAAGTCTCAATATCCATTACCTGAAAATCAGGAACACCTGCATCCCTAAGAGCCTCCACAGGATCAAATTTATTTATAGTGGTAGGTTTGGCGAAGCGATTCCAGGGACACACATCCTGGCAGACATCACACCCAAAAATCCAGCGATCCATATCGGCCTGCAGGTCCATAGGAATTTCCGCCTCTTGAGCTAACTCTATTGTTGCATAGGAAATACACTTTGACCCATCAACGACATAGGGTTCTACAATGGCCTGGGTCGGGCAGGCGTCAATGCAGGCTGTACATTCGCCGCAATAATCTGGGATGGAAACACTATACTGATCAAAGACTTCAGTGGTGATGATCTCCCCCAGGAATCCCCAGCTCCCATAATCTCGGGTGATTATATTGGAGTGTTTACCCTGCCACCCTATTCCAGCCGCTACGGCCCAGTATTTTTCCATTACGGGCGCTGAATCCACAAAGATGCGGTATACTTTTGCCCGTTCCCTCCTGCTTAAGCCCTCCACTTGAGATGTGAAAAGTGCTTTGGCCAGGTCGTGGAGCGAATCCTTGAGCACGCCATGATAATCGGTGCTACGTGCATATTTTGAGATAAATCCGTCCAGTGCAGGATTCTGCTCAGCCTGATGATAATTCACGAAAATGGAGATAACGGATTGGGCTCCGGGAAGCAATTCAGATGGACTGAGACGCTTGTCCTGATTGCGCTCCAAATAGCCCATCTGACCATGATAGCCTCGATTCAGCCATTCAATCAGATTATCAGACTTGATTTTATGAGGACTGCTGACACCCACCTTATGGATTCCCAGGTCAGTGCATAGGTTTTGCAGGTCAGTAAGTTTTAGCATCAGCTCATCAAGTCACTAAATGGATATGTTATCCGCTCCCCAAATGCCCTTTTCTGTAGATTTGAGTTTGCAGGCAATAACATTGGGATCGTGCTCAAAAAACAGCATGGCATCTTGTTCCAGTAACCCAGGGAGAATCCGTTTCTTTTCTGCAATACTACGCATGGGCTCATTATCATAAGCCATAACCCAGGGAATTGGAATATGGGCTTTCATGGGAAACAGATCACCCCCGTACATTAGGGTATTGGTGCCATCTGAGATGACAGGGAGTTGTTGTCCCAACGTGTGCCCGTGTACTATTTCCAGTTTGATATCATCAAAAAGTTCACGCTCATGATAGAGGATATTCAAAAGGCCATTTTCTGCAATGACTGCCCAATTTTCCGCCAGGTAACTTGCTCTATCCTTCTCTGAAGGCTTGTTGGCCAACTTCCAGTTTTCATCCTGAACCCAGTATTTTGCGTTGGGAAATACGGGTACGATCCTATCATTTTCCAAACGGGTATTTCCACCGACATGGTCAAAATGCAGATGGGTACAAATCACATCTGTTATGTCCTCCACACCGACGCCATGGGCAGCCAGACTCTGGGGTAAAACATAGGGTTCCACATCAATCTTGAAAATCTCCCGCTGACATTGGTTCCACTTGTCACCGTTACCTGTATCAATCAAAATTTTGCGATCCTGAGATTCCAGTAGAAGTGTGCGCGTCACCATTTTAATCCGGTTCAGATCATCAACTTCAGCCTTCTGTGACCAGAGTGTCTTGGGCACGACTCCAAACATTGCACCACCATCAAGAGCAAATGTAGATGTCACCAACGAGCGTAACTGATAGGGTCCTATTCTCATTATTGTTAGCTCCTACAGTTTTGGTGTAGCTTGAAATGTCGGCTTGAATCTCAGTGAAACATTAACCAGGGCAATGAGAACCGGGACCTCCACCAAAGGACCAATAACCGCCGCAAAGGCTTCCCCTGAATTGATCCCGAAAACCGCTACTGCCACAGCAATGGCCAATTCAAAATTATTACTGGCTGCTGTAAAAGCCAGAGAAGTGACCTTTTCATATGAGTCACTAATTCTTCGCCCCATAAAGAAAGACACAAAAAACATGAGCACGAAATAGATAATCAGAGGAACTGCTATCCTCAAAACATCCAGAGGAATTTCTACAATGAGCTCACCCTTGAGAGAGAACATGACAAAAATGGTAAACAGCAGGGCTATCAAAGTCAGAGGACTGATAGTTCTAATGAATACTCCATTATACCATTTCTCACCCTTCAGGCGAATCAGGAAAACTCTAGACAGCAGACCGGCTAGAAAGGGAATCCCCAGGTATATCCCCACACTCTTGGCAATCTCAGCCATGGAGATTCTTGCGGCCTCCAGTTCAAAGCCAAACCATCCGGGAAAAACGGTGAGATACAGATAGGCAAAGAGCGAGAAAAACAGAATCTGAAAAATGGAGTTAAGAGCTACCAGGCCAGCTGTGTATTCTCGATCCCCTCCTGCAAGATCGCTCCAGACAATGACCATGGCAATACAACGAGCTAACCCGATGAGAATCAAGCCAGTCATGTAATGCGGATAATCCCCCAGGAATAGAATTGCCAAGGCAAACATGAGTAATGGACCGATGATCCAGTTTAAAATCAAGGAGAAGCTCAGTACCGGAATATCCCTAAACAGATCACCGAGACGCTCATAACGAACTTTTGCCAGGGGTGGATACATCATAATGATCAGGCCGATGGCGATGGGGATATTAGTCGTTCCAGATTGCATGCTATCCCAGAAAGCACCAAGACCAGGGAATAGATATCCCAGCAGGACACCTGCCAGCATGAATAGGAGAATCCAAAGGGTGAGAAATCTGTCCAGAAAATTTAGTTTTTTAACTGTGGGTTTCATCTATATCAGTCCTATCTATTGTGCATTGACCCCCGTCAGCTTGCATGTTAATCAATATATAAAGATGCAAAAGCAGGGAATTTGTTATCAAACGCTCTCAGCACGATAATCACTATACTCACAAGGACATACAGCTGCCAATTGGCACAGAAAATGCCCTTGTATCAGGCGGGGGCACGTGTAAAATGCTCCACGAAAAAAATTAATTGATTCTGAGGAGATGCAATATGTACCAACCAAGCAATTTTATACCTACTGATTTAACCATAAATTCCTGGGATGACTTAAAACCTTATTTTGATACACTTATTAACTGTGACGCTGCGGACTCCGAAGCACTTTCAGAATTAATTGTGCACTATAGTGAAGCCCTAAGTGTTTTCCACGAGCAAAATGCCTGGTCCTATATCAACATGTCCCGCGAGACAGACAACCAGGAATATCTGAAGCGTCATGAACTATTTGCTACCAAGATTTCTCCAGAACTGGAGAAGGCAGGCAATAACATTGAAAAGAAAATTGTCAATCATGCTGCATTTTCAGGGTTGCCCGAGGAACGTTTTGGGCAATTGAAGAAGAAGCTGCGACGAGAATTGGAGTTATTCCGCGAGGAGAATGTTGAGCTATCTGCAGAAATCTCAAAGCTCAGCACAAAATATGATCAGCTCACCGGTGGCCTTACCGTCACACTGGATGGTGAAGAGATGCCCATGCCCAAAGCATCTGTTCGTTTACAATCCTCTGATAGATCCAAGCGCAAAGAAGCATGGCTGGCTATGGGTGAAAAACGTTATGCTATCAAAGATGATGCTGATAAGATTTATTCTGACATGCTGAAGTTACGCGTTCAGACCGCCAAAAATGCCGGCTATGAAAACTTCCGCGATTTTGCACATGATCGGTTGCAACGTTTTGACTATAGCCCACAGGATGCAGTTGACTTTCAAGATTCAATCCAGACCTACATAGTTCCCCTGGCCACCAAAGTTGCCGAATCCCACCGGGATAAACTCGGTCTGGAGGCTGATGATTACCGACCATGGGATGTATCAGGTGAACCAGTGGGACAGCAGGCACTCCAACCATTCAAAACAGGCGCTGAACTGCTGGAGCATGCCATCAAGATTTTTGGTGACATCCATCCACAATTCGGAGAGAACTTGAAGGCCATGCAGACCGCAAATCTCTTCGATTTGGAATCACGCAAGGGCAAAGCTCCAGGTGGTTATAACTATGGACTGGAAACCACCGGGATGCCCTTTATCTTTATGAATGCAGCTGGCACCCATAGGGATGTGGTTACCATGTGTCACGAAGGTGGCCATGCTATGCACACATTCCTGACCAATGATGAATCAATGATTCACTATCGTGATACCCCCTCTGAAATGGCAGAAACAGCATCCATGAGTATGGAATTGATGACGGCAGAGCGCTGGGATCAATTCTACAATAAAAAAGATCATATCAGAGCCCGACGTGAACACCTTGAAGGAATTATCACCTTTTTCCCATGGTGTGCTACCGTTGATGCTTTTCAGCATTGGGTGTATCTCAACCCCAACCACACCGTAGAAGAACGCGATGATTATTTCGATAGTCTGAATAAACGTTTCTCCACCGGGCTGGTTAACTGGGAGGGCTATGATCATTTCCGCCGCAATGGATGGCAGCGACAGTTGCACATCTTCGGGATGCCTTTTTACTATGTTGAATATGGCATTGCCCAGTTAGGTGCTTTGCAGGTCTATCGCTTATTCAAACAAAACCCAGAGGCTGCTCTGGCTGGTTACATCAAGGGTCTGAGCCTGGGAAGCTCCAAACCACTTCCAGAGGTCTGGGAAGCCATGGGAATCAAATTTGATTTCTCTGCCGATACCCTCAAGGAATTGGTTCAGTTTGTCCAACAAGAACTTGAAGAACTTCAGGATTAAGCCATGAAAAAGACACTAGAATTCCTGGAAAAACATCATGATCGCTATGAGCAAGAGCTGATTGATATCCTGAAAGTCCCCAGTATTAGTTCCAATCCTGATAATTCAGAGGATATGCGCGATATGGCAGAAATGCTAAAGCAGGAAATGCGCAGCATCGGGATGGACAATACTCAGATTATTGAGACTGGTGGCCACCCGGTAGTGTACTCGGAATGGCTCAATGCCCCTGGGAAACCGACGCTACTTATTTACGGTCACTACGATGTACAGCCAGTTGATCCCATTGAACTCTGGAACTCGCCCCCTTTTGAACCCGTCATCAAAAATGGTAAAATTTTTGCCCGTGGGTCAGCGGATGACAAGGGTCAGATTTATATCCACCTGAAAGCGATTGAAGCCGTTTTGGCGACCACAGGGGAGCTACCTGTAAATGTCAAACTGGTCTTTGAAGGGGAAGAAGAAGTCGGCTCCATTCACCTGGAAGGATTTATCAAGGAGTACCAGGAGATGCTGGCTGCAGATTATGTGGTGATTTCCGATACCCCCATGTTCAGGGAGGGTTATCCAGGAATCACTTATGGTTTGAGAGGCCTGGCGTACCTGCAGGTGAATCTTCGCGGAACTTCCACCGATTTACATTCTGGATCATTCGGTGGTCTGGTAAAGAATCCCATCAATGCCCTGGTGGAAATACTGGCGCAGATGAAAGACAATGATGGTCGCATTCTCATTCCTGGTTTTTATGAAGATGTCCTGCCAATTACTGAAAATGAACATGACAAGCTGAGCAAACTCCCCTTTAGTGCCGAAGATTTCGCAAGGAGCATTAATGCGCCTGAACTGTTCGGTGAAGCGGGATATGACGACCTGGAACGTTTGTGGGCCCGTCCTACTTTTGATATCAATGGTATCTGGGGTGGCTTTCAAGGTGAAGGGGCAAAAACTGTTATTCCAGCCGAAGCCCATGCCAAGGTTTCCATGCGTCTGGTAGCAGATCAGGACCCTGATGATATTGCCAAAAAATTTACTGCTTACATTGAATCACTGGCCCCAAACAGCATGGAAGTGGATGTAGATGCCATGCATGGTGGTTTTGGATATGTGACTGACCTGGACAATCCAGGACTACAGGCAGGCGTGAGAGCCTTAAGCAGGGCTTTTGGTAAAGAGGTCGACTTTCTACGAGAAGGAGGCTCAATCCCCATCGTCAAGGTCTTTGCTGACATCATCAAAGCTCCAGTCCTGCTGTTGGGTTATGGACTCCCTGACCAGAATGCCCACGCACCTGATGAAAATTTCAGCCTGTACAACTTTCACAAGGGTATCGAGAGTATTGTTTACTTCTTAGAGGAGATTGGCGGTTTGAAGTGAAGCGAGACCGACAATTCTATGAAGAACTAGCCAACACGATTACACACGGGGCAGGTGTTGCCTTGAGTATTTTGGGTTTGGTTTTACTGGTGGTCCGGGCTGCCATTTATGGTGATGCCTGGCAGGTTGTAAGTTTTAGTATTTATGGTTCATCGCTGATTCTGTTATACCTAGCCTCAACCCTGTATCACGGGTTCAAGTCTAAGCGGGTTAAGGAAATACTCAGAATCTTCGATCATTCAGCCATTTACCTGCTCATTGCCGGGACCTATACTCCCTTTCTCCTGGTGACTTTGCGGGGTCCCTGGGGCTGGAGTTTATTCGGAACCATCTGGGGTTTGGCCTTACTGGGGATTACTTTCAAGATAATTTTTGGACCCAAATACGAGATTGTAAGTACCATCTTTTATCTGATGATGGGCTGGGTGGTCATCATTGCTATTAAACCGTTAATAGCAGCGTTGCCATTGGCCGGATTGGTCTGGTTAGTAGCTGGCGGACTGGCTTATTCGTTGGGAGTAATTTTTTATGTCTGGGAAAAGCTACCTTACAATCATGCGATCTGGCATGGCTTTGTAATGGCGGGAAGCTTTTTTCATTTCTTCGCAGTATTCTTGCATATAGCCCCAACAGTCTGAGGGGTTAATCAGCTCAGCTCTTTTTTCCTGAACTTGGTTTTACTCAATACCAGGGCCTGATTCATACTGTTGAGTACGTTCAACTCTTCAGCGCGTTGAATCATGGTGGCAGCCTCATCTCGCATGCCAAGCCCTTCATAAGCCAAGCCCATTCTGTATAGGTTATAGGGATTCATTTGATTGGCCTGTTCGAACTGGTCGATAGCTCGTTGGAATTCTTTTTCATGTAAGGCAATGATTCCGTTCAACTGGAAAGATCGCTGCAAACGCAGAGGATTGTTTTGTTCCTGACTCCAACTCGCATACTTTTCTGCTTCATCACGGGCCGCTTTAAAGGATCCCTCCGCAACATAAATTCGGGCAGTATTGAAATGGTGACTTGCCTCTGCCATTGATTTGATGCTTGCAGGCATCTCCAATTCTCGCATCACCTGTATGGATTTCTCAAATTTAGCCTTTGCCGCTTCAATAGATCCAATTTCCAGATATAGGTTCCCCATATTGGCCAGATCATTGCCCATATTGACAACATCCCGGTTCTCTTCCGCAATACGTAGATTCTCTTGTATAACCACCACGGCTTGAGATAGATTTCCTTCATAGACATATGAGACAGCTTCGGTATAATTTGCTTTTCGCAAATCCATATACGATAGGGATGCAGCCCGCATTAGATTTATCTGCTCCCGGGCTTTTTCAGGCTCACCGAGAAAACCATGACAACAGGCAATACCAATATAGCTTGCCATAAAAGTAGAATCTTTTGCAAGCGCTTGTTCATAATACTCAATGGACTCCTTGAAACGTCCCATTTCCATGAGTAGCTCGGCATAAGAATCGAAGGCGTTTGCATTCTCAGGGTTCAGCCTGATGTAAAATTTGAACGCCTTCTCAGCCTCCCCATAATTACCCAGGGCTCGCTGAGAATATCCCAGTTGATTATGAAGGATTGCCAGCTCCGAATTGATGGAAGTGGCCCGTGTGTAGACCTCTACCGCCTGACGATATTGCTGAAGCTCAAAGTAGTAATTCCCAAGAGCCAGGTGCGCACGTTCATCACCGGGGTAGAGTTCAGTCAGTTCAATCAAGGTCTGTTTTTGTTTCAGCTTCTTATTTTCAGCCCCATATATGGCAGCTGAGATGAGTAATTGTTCACCCTTACTGGCTTTCTCAGCATAAAATTTTGCTGAATCCATATATGCCAGGAATAAATCTGTTCCGGTACCAACAAAAGCCAGATTCATCCAACACCGGGCAAACTGAGGATCTTGTTCCAGAGCAGCCCCGTAAAAGGAATTGGCTCTATAGGTTTGCAATTTATCAGAAGCATTCAATCCAGACTGAAAATATGCAGCTGCTTCAGGAGAAGATGTGGTAATGGGTATTTTCTCGTATGAGATTTCTAGGACTTTTTCTTTGGTACAGGCACTCAGGACCAGGACGATCAATAAAAAGGTGAGTCCCGTCTGTGACATTAATTTTTGTATAAGCATTTCCCCTCCGATTAAGCTTCTATGCATACTATCATATCAAATCATGTAGAGGATGTACGCCCGCAGGCATACATGAGTTCCCACTCGATTAATCAGGAGACTTGTTCCAGCAGAGACAATAGCTGCTCAACTTCCTCCTGGGAATTATAGTAATGTGGCGCAATTCTCAATCCACCACCACGCAGAGACAGGTTCACCTTCTGGGCGGTTAACTGATCAAAGACCGCTTGATTCTTTTCCGAATCTTCATGGGTAAATAAACAGATACCGCTCACCTCAGCGTCCGTAAAATCATAGACTGGTTTGAAGGGTAATTCATTCAAACCCCAGACAAACTGATCAATCAATTTTCGTACATGAGAGTAGATGCTTTCCACACCACTGGCCAATAATAGTTCGGTAGCTTTTTCAGCACCAACAATACTGGGAGCATTGAACGCACCTAACTCAAAACGTCTGGCATCAGGGCTTAACTCCTGTTCGAAATTGCCAAAATCCATGGGAGTAACATGCCCCATATAGCCCCTATAGGCAGATTTCAGTCTTGATTGAAGTTCCTCGGTGACGTATAGAAAACCACTGCCCAATGGAGACATCATCCATTTATGTCCCCCAACAGCCATAAAATCAATCCCCAGGTCAACTACATCAGCTGGGATAACACCTATAGATTGAATAGCATCGACTGAAAAAAGAATATTTTTGGAATGGCACAGGTCAGAGAGGGCTTTCAGGTCTGCTCGGTATCCTGTAAGATACTGAACGCTACTCACAGAAATCAGTCTGGTCTGTGGCTTGATAGCCGATTCAAATAGCTCCGCTGTAACGCGACCATCAGGGGCATCCAGAAGTTCGACTTCCACACCCTGGGATTTCAAATTCAGGAAAGGCATGACATTGGAGGGGAATTCGTCAGCGTAGAGCAGGATATGATCACCCGGTTTCCAATCCAGTCCATTGGCTAACACATTTACACCCAGTACCGTATTGGCCATATGGGCAATACGCTCAGCTGGCGCGCCAACCAATTCACCATAGTTCCGACGAAGGCCTTCCATATGCCCTTCAGCAATCCCCCAGGTGGCAGGGTTGCCCATTTGGCGATGCTCAAAATATTCATTCATGGCATGAACAACAGGACGTGATAATGGTGAATAGGCAGCATGATTAAAGTAGAGTCGCTGTCCAGTAACATCAAAATAAGCGCGGAACTGCTCCTGGGTAATCATCTATGTTTCCTCGATTGTTTCTACATTTTTCTGAAAACAGCAGGAAGGTAAACGTCCCCGCGTAACCTGATTCCCCTCAACACCATCAATGGTAAATCCGAATTCCTTCAGGTGTTCTTCAATTTGTTTTGCGGATACCTGATGATCGCGATACCTGATCTGGGCTTTGCGCGTCTGGATATTCGCTGTCACCGATTTAATCCCCGACAGATCAAGCACCCGTCCTTCAAAAATCCTTTGCCCATCACCACAGACAAGCTCTTCAACTTCGATCTCCAGGATGAGTATCTTTGACTCATTTTGACAGGCCTGCATGCCAAACCCTATCAGCAAGAGGCAGGAAAGGACTGCAATTCTGACTTTATTTTTCAGATTCAACCTCCTGAAGTCGTTTTTCCATACCGGACAGTTTCTCAGCCATCTCATCCAACTGCTTCTGCAATTTCTTGGATTCGGTACCAGGTCCAGCCGCCTGCAATTTTTGTATCTGTCGCTTAACCAGTGGATAATCCTGTACTGAAAGCCGGGTAAACATGGCTTCAAGGTAGGGCATGCCCTCACTAATTTTCCCGGCCCCCAGATTGCGTGCTGCGTTTACATGAACATAATAACTGGGGTCTTCTGTTGCCTCACAAATAGCCTGAGCGGCCTGCTTTTTCAAGTGGTCTGGCAGCCAATCTTTAATTCTTGCCAGGGCAGCCACTCGAGAAACTTTTTCCTCATAGAAGGTTACCGGTTTTTCCACCCCAGACAGGAGGCCAGACATGGCAGACTCAGACCTTGTTGAGCCAAGCCCCAGAAAGGCACCCGCTTTCACCAGGTTTCTCCATCCATCCTGCTTGGTATAACCTTCCAGCGTGGGAATATCAGCATCATTGCGCTGGAGCCCCAGACTTTCCAGCAGTGCCATCTGTCCCCGGTAAGGTAGATCTTTTTCATCAAGTTTAGCCAGGATAGCTTCTCGTAGCGCAGGGTGGCGATGTGCTCCACAAGCTCTGGCTGCTGCTTCAATGACCATTGCATCCTGTTCATCCAACAATAGTGCTGCCAGATGGGCATAGGCATAGTTGTTACCTACCTTTCCAAGAGCACGATAGGCATGAATGCGCAAGCCCCATCTTGTTTCCTGTTTGAGATACTCCCTGATGGCTTCAAGATTTTTGCGTTTACCGGTTTTTGCAAGCTCACTAACCGCCTGCATGGTACTACGAACCGTTTTACTGTTCTCCAGAAGATGTCTTAATTTATCATCACCGGGGTTGAATTCGGATTCAAATAATGCCTTCATGTCAGGATCCAGGATCAGGTGTTTGGGCTCATCCATTTTAATTTGAAACACCTGGGTCCCTTTACTCAGATGAACGGTTTCAAGCCCATCCTTGCCATCGGCCTCCTGCCATGCGATCTCCAGGTCCATCTCAAAACACTCAACACCTTTTTCTTTGTCGACTTGTTTCTGATCGAATGAAAATTTTCCAACGCCACGCTTTTTGTCATATTCAAAAGAAACTTTGAGGATGGGGTAGCCTTTTGATCGGAACCACATATCAAAAAAGCTGTCCAGGTTTAACCCGGAGTGTTTTTCAATAGCTCGCTGAAAATCCAGAGTCTTCACAGTATGGCCCGCATATGTGTTCACATAATCCTGGACACCCAACCAGAATTTCTCACTCCCAACCAGATGGCGGAGCATATGTAAACGCCAGGCGCCACCGGGATAAAGGTGCATATCAAACATGTTCCAACTGTGGTCATATTCACGGGTAATGATAGGGCGAACATAGTTGTTTTTAGCTTCACCAATATAGCTGGCAGCCTCTTCAGCGAGTTGCCAGTCCATGGCATCTTTCCCTTGAGAATCCTCAAGCCAGACCGATTCAATGTAGGTGGCCCAACTTTCTTTGAGCCAGACATGGGCAAAATCATAGGAGACTACTGCATCACCAAAGTAGGAGTGGGACATCTCATGGACGTTAATTAGATCCATGATGTACTGCCACTCCCTGGCCATATTTTCATCAAGCATGAACTTGTCATCCCAGGTGACCAGCGAAATATTTTCCATGGCTCCCCCCACCTCGCGGCCGGCGACCTGGAAATATTTGGGATAAGGAAATTCCATACCCAATTTTTTCTCCATCCAGATCAACATTTCCCTGGTTGCGCCAAATGTGCGTTTCAATTGCTCAGGTGTATACGACTTGTCCGCAAAATAAGCGATGGGCATATCACGCAGGGGCTCATCATGAAACTCTGAAAAATCACCAATGGTAAAACAGGCGAGATAACTGGGGCAGGGATAGTCCAGCTTCCAGTGCGCAGTTTTCATTCCATCTTTGCTGGTTTCTGAGACCAGGGCACCATTGGCCAGAATGGTCAATGCCTCTGGGGCTGTGAGATAATACTCCATTTTTGAACGAACTGTCGGGAAATCCACACAGGGGAACCAATATCTCGCTCGTTCCGTCTCATTGTCTGTTATGGCATAGAAGGGTAACTCGGGACGGTCCTCATCAGGTTGGGAGAATTGTAGACCGGAGATCGGATCTTGAATGGAATATTCAATGTGGATGATGCGTTCATCCCCTGCTGACAGCTCAGTGTCAAAGTGAAGATTGATGATTTTTCCATCATAACTATAACTCAGATTAAGATCATTTTTGTCCTTTACCTCAAGGTTTTCAAAATCCACGGCATCCAGACTGAGTGAGTCCACACCATCAACATTTGCCCGGATGGTTACCAAGGCGTACCCTGCGGCTGAACGTCCCTGGACATCAACAGTGAGATGAATCTCAGTGTGAATGGGTTCGATTTGGAGATGGGGTGCATAATTTTTTACAGCGCCACTCAGGGTGAAATCTCCAGAACGTTGATGTTTGTGACTCAAAATTTGGTCATACTTCATATTATTTCCTTACTGATTACTTCTTGGAGAATGCGGACAGGGGGACTTCAAACCATTGGCGCTGTTCATTACTCACAATAAATGTTTTTGAATCTTTAAAACAAATCCCCTCGGCCTGATCGGCTTTCACCAGGTTGAATGTTCTGGGTTCCTGTACAAGAAAGTTATCCCCTTTTTGGGGAGCAGGAAAGTACCACAGTACAGAGGCCAATGGATTTTGCGCCAGGAGAACCATCCCGGATTCGTCCTGAGCAACATTGGCATCGGTAACCCAACCCCCAAGATCTTCTTTGCGCTGGATGAGCGTCAGTACATTTGATCTATCAGTGTAACGGGTGTCCATTATATATAGCTTGGTTGCAGGAGCTGGTCTGGAAATCTGCTGGTTCTTCCGATGCTTGGTCAAGAAATAGATCTTTCCCTGAAAAGTGAAAATGGCCTCACAGTCGTATTCCCACTCGCTGGCAGGATATTGTTTTTGATCTTCATATCTAACCGGATACCAAACCAGGGGTCGCATCTCATAAATAGCGTGGGGGTTTGGCTCTGGTAGGAGGTATACACCGAGGTCACGGCGTGCATTCCCATTATTTCCAACATCACCAATGACAATGGTATCACCCAACATGGCTAGCGCTTCCCAGTCATGAAGGACAGCATCAAGAATTTTAATACCGGGATAGACCATGTCCTTATTCTTCTTGCCTTTATAACGTTTTTTCATGAAGTCGGGGATGATGATCTCACCCTTGCCATTCAAGGGAAAAAGGAATGGTTTATCTCCCGAGTCATTACAGACCCAGTATACATCTTCATAGGTCTGACTTTTGACAATGGCAGATTGCTCATCGATATGTGGATGATCAATGGTACAAATTTGCTTTTGTCCAAACAAAATTGTGGCGAGTACGAGTGATGCAAAAAGGGTTCGAGTCATTTATTTTCCTGGCCTCACGGCACTTATTAAAGAACTGGATTAGTAGCGAAAATCAGTTCGCGATGATTCTGAAAGATGTTAAATACGGACATGAGTGCAAATTCAACAACTGATACTGGAAATCAAGCAAAAATCTGGCTTAACCGCCGTTATCATAACTACAATTACTACCTCCAAAATCTCTATGGAGAGAAGATTCGCAAGGTCTCACTACATGGTGGTTTTACCTGTCCCAACCGGGATGGCTCAAAAGGTCGGGGTGGTTGTATTTACTGCAACAATGACAGCTTCGTCCCCCACTACATCAACAAGGACATGTCCATCCCGAAGCAGATGGATGCTTCCATCCCCTTTATGCTGGATCGTTATGCCGTTGATAAATTCATCGCCTACTTTCAGGCCTATTCAAATACCTATGACGAATTAGACAAATTGAAGCGCATGTATGAGGAAGCCATCAATTTTCCCAATGTGGTCGGCCTGGATATAGGAACCCGTAGTGATTGTGTAGATGAAGCACTGCTGGAGTATCTCGCCCAACTCAATGAGAAAGTGAATGTCACCCTGGAATATGGGATAGAATCCATTCATGATGACACATTGACCTGGATGAATCGAGGTCATAATTATGAGTCTGTCGTTAAGGCTGTGGAGTTGACCAAATCCTATGGAATTAAAGTAGCCGGACATATCATCCTGGGTTTTCCAGTTGAAACAAAAGAGATGATGATTCAGACCGGTATGGCAGCCAATTCACTTGAATTGGATTTCCTTAAAATCCATCAATTACATGTGGTGAAAGGGACTGTTCTGGCAAAACGATACGCGGATGAGCCCTTCCCCATCTTCCAGGCTGACGAATACATCGAGCTGGTGGTTGATATCCTGGAGCGTTTGAATCCGGAACTTGTTATCCAACGACTATTTGGTGATGCCCCTGATGAAATCCTCATTGCACCTAGATGGGGCTATAATATTCCCAAGTTGACCCACCTTATGGATCTGGAGCTTAAGCATCGAGATACCTGGCAGGGTAAAAAGTATAGCTAAATCTAAATCAGTTTGTTTACCGCCAGTACTTTTCTCTAACGCTTCAGTTTAATTTGATTAGATTGAATTCAATGAGAACTTCAGGGGGAATACTTCAAAGTGTAACTGGTTTTTGGGTATTTATGCTAATACTTCCGCTTTTCTATTTTTCCTGCGAAACCAACTTCGAGCCATCTGGTGAGAATTTTATTGAAATTGATACATCCCAGGATATTCGGGCCAGTGTTTTTCTCTCTCACCCCGATACGCTAGGTTTACTGATTATTGAAGATCAGATTGACATAACTTACAGTCTGGATATTGGCTCACTGAGAATATATGAAGTAAAAATCTTCCTTGATTCACTGCCGCTCCACACAGGCAACTCAACATCCGGTACCTTTTACTATGACCCCAATCAATTCTCTGATGGTTTCCACACATTGCGCATAGATTTTATCACGAGTTCAGGATCAGGCAGCCTGGCAGATATTTCCGGTGCGGAAGGCTTCCAGATTTATCAGGAATGGGGAGTGATAAATATATCCAACGCCACCCCAGACCCGCTGGAAGTACTCCGTGTTTATCCTAGCCGGGGACAACTGCAGATTGAATGGGAGAAGTATGACCGTTTGAACTTTGGTAGCTACGAACTTCTGAGCAGCCGCGCATTGGGGGCAACCCACTGGCCAGAGGACACTACATTTATTGATCCCTATTATATCGGCGGGGAGATATCGTACAGGGTACAGATCACCACTTCGGCTGGGAGCACTCTTGGACCCAGATTCACCTATTCCAGTCCCGTCCCCGGATTGATAGGTTTTGAACAGGTCGAACCAAATTCTATAAAATTAAGATGGAGTAAATGTGCCTTTCCGGGTAATTTTGGTAGATATGCGGCTGCGGTTCAAGACTTAAATTCTCAAACTTTCTCAAATATTGATGATACCAGCGCCATCTTTGAAAATGTGCCCTTTGGTGAAAGCCTCTACTCCGTCATCTATACATTTCCAGATGCCAACGATGACTGGTTCGAATACTATAAGAACGATGGTGAAAACATCATTTGGAGTGGAACAAAGATTGGAATCTCATCCAGAGAGGCAGTTTATATCCCTGATAATGATAGACTATACTTAATAAAGTCCGGGAGTATCAATCGACTCAATGGAAGCACAATGGCGTTGGAATCTACACATTCCTTTCCAGCAAGCTACGGTGCTGATATATCCATGGACGGCAGTCATATTGCCATCAGGCAATACAAAAGAATTTCCCGTTTGGATCCCACAAGCCTGGAACCAATAACTGAGCTTGATCTCGAATCATTACTGGGCTGGATTCCGGAGATCAGTGCCCTGGCTGTGGCAAATGGGGACTTGCTCTTTTTTGCAGCCCAGAATACCGCGAATACAGACGGCATTAAAGTCTTCGCCCTCGATATGGCCCAGGAAATCATACTTGATAGCATCCTGGTCTCCACCCCGGAAAACTATACGGATGCAATGCAATGTACTCAAGATGGTGCCTATGTAGCCTATGACTATGAAATGTTCCAATTCACTGGTTCTCAGTTCAGTCGTCATTCAAATAGATATAATGCAGAATACTTGCGATTTCTGCCCAATAGTGAGCAGTTCCACTACACCTTTATCTCTGAGCCGGTCAAATTATTTGATATATCTACACTTACTTCCAGCGTTACTTTCGGCGGGAGTAGCGCAATCTCACCAACACTGGATCCGGTGACGGAGTATCTTGGATACTATGCCTGGCAATCTGGTTTATACAAGATTTACGAATCAGCCACCGGTGATTTTGTGGATCAGTTTCCTGCTAAAATTTCTACATCCGGCCATATTACATTATTCAACAATAAAGTGATCAGCTCAGCGGGATTCATGAGAAATGCTTTTGACTAGACCACTCAGACAAATCGCCATACTATTGTTTCTTAGCGCGATCTGCGCCCATGGTGAAGAGACTCAATACAGATATTCGTTTGAGGTCTTAGGAGGGCATAACTCGTATTTAAAGATGCAATCAATGCTCGAATTTGAGGACTTTATAGTTGCTGACTACACCGAGCTTGGAATTCCGGCAAAAGTGGTTCAATCCTTTCCCGCAGCACCTTCGTTTCGGATGCGATTCCTCATGCATTTTCAAAAACAGTCTGTCGGATTGGCCTACTCTCGTTCAGGCACAGGGGGCCGGATTAATTATGCTGACTATTCAGGGAATGTCACCGCTGACTATATTTTGTTCAATAGTAACTATAGATTCGTTGTAAGAACCCTTAACCTTGGTCGTCCAAACTTCAGAGTATTTCAAGCTACGCAGGTGGGGGTGAAAAAATCGATTCTGAGACTGAATGAAAGTATTCAAATTTGGGATGAAAAAGAGTCAGGAACTTTTACGGTAGAGAGTCTCTCCTATTGTATTGAGCCAGGTATAGAAGTTGAGAAACCAATTTGGGGGGGAGTCAGCCTGGGATTGTACGCCGGTGCGGATTTTATTGTATTCGCAGCTCCTTTTCACCTGCCAGGGAATAAGGACGCAAAAATGTCCCTGGGAGACCGAGAGCTTATCACTCCAGACTGGATTGAATTTCAGGTAGCCATCAAACTCATTGTGGTATCATTTAACTGAGGCCCGCTTTCTGATTAATTCGCCATCCAACCCTGAACCTTTTATCGCAACAAATTATCTGCTGAGAAAAACACCAACCAGAACCAGAAAACCAACCAGTAAAAGCCCAAAACCAGTCAACATGGCTACCTTTCGCTGTTTCAGCTCCCCTTCATTCAGAGATCTGATTTTCCCTTCAGTTTTGTGTTTTGCTTCTTGAGCGGCTCCTATGCCAGCGCCGATTGCGACCCCAATAGGTAAACCAATACCCATGAAAGCAAGGTTACCTATGGCAATGGCAAATGCGACTCCCAGCCCTGATCCAATGGCTGCTCCAATCCCGATCCACATCCCAGTGAAATGACCTTCAGGATATTTCTTATCCAATTCATTCATAATTTGACCTCTCAGTCGATTTGTGATGAGCGTGAATGTATAAACAATTGGGGTAGCGTGAAATCGAAATCACCCTGGAATGCGAATAGCAACGGCACAATTCGCTTTAAAAGAAAACCCCTGCAAGACTTCATGACTATATATATCATAAATAAAACACTTTGCATCAGAAGGCTCAAATCTATATTCACCGTCAGATTTGAGCAGGACTTATGAAAGGAAGACATATGCAAAAGTGGGCACTAATTTTGGGGGCATCAAGTGGATTCGGAGGAGCTATTTCTCGGAAACTTGCCGCTCATGGATATAATATTTTTGGGGTACATCTAGACCGAAAAGCAACCATGCACAATGTAGACGCAATTAAGGCGGACATTGAAGCCGCGGGTGCAAAATCAGTCTTTTTTAATATTAATGCCGCAGACACCAGGGCCAGAAAAGAAGCCATCAGGGTAATGGAGGAGAACTTTGCTGAGGAAGCCGGTGAAGTTCAGCTCCTGGTACACTCCCTGGCTTTTGGGACACTACTTCCAGTGGTTTACAATCCTGGACCAGGTGGCGTGGTGCATAAAAACCAGATGGATATGACTCTTGATGTTATGGCGCATTCCCTGATTTACTGGACACAGGATGTTGTGGGTCACAAACTCATGAAAGAGGGTGGTCATATCTTCTGTATGACCAGTTCTGGTGGGCATACTGCCTGGCCAAACTATGGTGCAGTTTCAGCAGCCAAGGCTGCCATGGAAGCTCATACGCGTCAAATCGCATTTGAGCTCGCTCCAAAAAAAATTGCTGCCAATGCCTTGCGAGCAGGTGTCACAGATACACCAGCCCTAAGAAAGATTCCCGGTAATGAGCAGATGATTGCCCGGGCACTCCAGGCTAACCCTGGTGGTCGTCTGACGACTCCAGAGGATGTTGCTGAAGCGGTACTCACCTTTGCCGGTATGAGTACCTGGATCACTGGAAATATCATTGGTATTGATGGTGGTGAGGACAACGCTGGTTAAAATATCTGACCTGGATAGATACTCATAATGAAAAAGCTGGGGTGTTCGAATGAACATCCCAGCTTTTTTCATTAGCTGTATGTAATACTATTTTGTCACAGTGACAGTTCTTGAACTCACAGTTACATAAGAGGCCGGTATACCAATAATGATATCCAACCCTGATGTCTGAGTTTGAATCTGATAATCAGCAGCTCCACCAGCCATAGCCCCTGTATCTACCGAATTAAGTGGAACAAGTCCAAATAGGATGAACCATTGGCGGGCTGTTTCAGTCTGACCCGTTTGAGGGCCATTCCCAACCGTGTGAACGTGGGTTGAACAACTGATCATTACCATGGAGAAAACAACCAATAGAACGACAAGAACCTTCTTCATTTTTACTCCTTTGTATGTTTAGGGAGAATACTCCCGATTGTTGATTGTACATGTTCGATTTGTGCTTCATATAGATTTCCAGGAATGAAATAATCAATCTGGAACACCGCTTTTTCGAATAAGAGAAACAGTTTAAAGGTGACGTATTCAGGTGAAGTGATAATAAACTGCAAAGTACGTATTCCGTTTATGGACAGTTTATCCCGGTGTACAGAATTGGTATGAAAAGACTCCTTCAGCCGCTCCAAATAATCATCCGTAAATATCATGTTAGTATCCCGTGGATTAAGCAGCTGGGAAATCATGATAACAGAGCCCGCTTGAGATTGCGATAATCGTCTAAGCTCAAGTTTTGTGAAAGCATTGGTGTCAGCGGCCATAGAAGCATTAACATTAGCCACATCGAGAGAGTCTGCGTCCTGCATGTCAAGTGGCGTCTGCATGGAAAAGGGCAACTGCCTGAGAATTGGTGCTTCTTTCAGCAACTCCTGATTTACATCAAAACTTACGGGTTCATATTCATCCTGATTTTCTGGTGCACAAGCAAAAACCAGGATGCAAAGCGTGATCACCAATATTGATATTCTTTTTAGCAAATTTCCCCCAGAATCAGCCACAAGTAGTAACTGAGTGATTAGGATTTCTTGGCCGCTTTTAAGTATACTTCAGGTGTAAAACTAAGCTTTCACACTGTAAAAGGAATTGATTTCTAGCACGAACTATTCCCGCGTGAGAATCTGTTCCACATCAGCAAAGAGTGTATCAAAACCCTTGGTAATGGATTCCGTATGATGCAGAGCAGTTGCCAGGGCATCCATGATATACTTTTTGGCAATGAGCATCTTGCGTGAATCCTCGGCTGCTTCCTCCAGGATGATGTAACCCACATAAATGGATCCATACATTTCAACCAATTCAGCCGAATGTAGCTCTTGATAGGCCTTGTCTTCTTTTTCAAGGACATAGGCTTTACACTTGTCCAGAAGACTGCGAACCTTTTTAAGCTTATTGGCCAGCTGACGGGCCTCATGGCGATATTCAGTGGCTTCAAAAGTATCGAACTGACTGTCTGCCACGCCTTTGATCACGCCGCCAATGGCTGCGATAACCTGCAGCTGTGAGGTACCTTCATAAATATTGGTAATGCGGACGTCCCTGAAATGACGTTCCACGTTGAATTCCTGCATATACCCGGTGCCACCATGAATCTGGATGGCATCATAGCAAATGCGATTGGCTTTTTCTGAAATCACAAATTTTGAGAGAGGAGTGAGGAAATCGGCCATGGCTTTCCAATGCTTGATCTGACCCCTGATATCGGTGATGGACTCTCCAGCTGCTTTCAACCGTGCCATCTCCATTTCGCTGACTTTATGCATATCAACGGCACGTGCAGTGGCATAAATCAGAGTACGGGAAGATTCCAGATCAACCTTCATTTTGATGAGCATATCAGCAACAGCGGGAAAATTCAAAATAGGTTTACCAAATTGTTCCCGCTCCTGGGCATAGCGTCGGGCTTCAACATAGGCAGCCTGGGCAATTCCCAGGGCTTGAGCAGCTACACCGAGCCTGGCTCCATTCATCAAGGACATAACGTAAGAAATCAATCCCCGCTTGCGAGAGCCGATAAGTTTAGCGGGTGTATCATGAAACTGCATCTCACAGGTAGGTGATCCCTTGATGCCTAATTTGTGTTCGATACGTCTGATCTGAACCGTATCATTGCCATAGCAAACAAAGAGAGATAGTCCGCGACCATCTTTGGTGCCATCCTCGGATCGGGCCAGCACCAGATTCACATCAGCATTGCCATTGGTGATAAATCTTTTAACACCGCTGAGGAACCAGTTCCCATATTCATCCTGATAGGCTCGGGTTTTAACGGCCTGGAGATCCGATCCAGCATCTGGTTCTGTCAATACCATGGCACCCGTCACTTTCCCGCTACTGAATTGTGGCAGAAACTCATCCTTGATTTCATCGGAGCCAAAATTTTCTATGGTCTCAGAGATATCTTGAAGACCAAAGAGGTTCATCAATGATGCATCTCCACGGGAAACCATTTCAATAGCAAAGATGTACAAAGAGATTGGCAGGTTCAACCCACCGTACTTGCGTTCTAGAATAAAGCCCATGAGACCAGCCTGATTCAATCGAACCATGGCTTCCTGTAGCCCCTTGGCATAGGTGACTTCACCGTCCTCAAAAGTGGAACCCAATTCATCTACCTCGCGGGCGCGCTCAGCTACAAAATTGCCAGCAATATCCCCCACGACCTCAAGAATGCGTTTAAAATTGTCTTTCGCATCCTCATAATCACGAGGTGCATACGCAAACTCCTTGGCTTCATTATAATCATCTTCCCGAATGCGGATGATTTCTTCAAGATCAATACGATTGAATTGAAACTGAATATCCTGATTCTCTGTGAAAAAATTTGACATATTAAATCCTTGTTAGTGCAACTGGCTTTTGTAGGCCGCAATAAGTTTGGGAAGCACTTCTTCGAGATTGCCCGTGATTCCATAATGAGCAACGCCGAAAATAGGTGCCTCAGGATCGTTATTAATGGCGATGATCTTTTGAGATTCCTGCATCCCTGCGCGGTGTTGAATGGCTCCTGAAATGCCGATTGCGATGTAAAGCTTGGGGCGGACCGTTGTGCCGGTTTGTCCTACCTGTCGCTCAGAATCAATAAGACCTGCATCTACCACAGCGCGCGAACCTGCTACTTCAGCGCCCAGAACCTTTGCCAGATCCTTGATGAGTTGAAACTTCTCAGGTGTATCTGCACCATAGCCACCGGCAACAATGATGGGGGCGCCCTTCAAGTTCACACCAGAGGGTTCCTGGTGTTTTTCAATAATTTTAACAGCTATTTCAACTGGGTCGAGAGCCACAGGAACAGGGATGACTTTGCCTTTACGCTTGGAATCAGGTTCACCCATTTCCATGACACCTTCACGAATGGTGGCCATCTGAATGGCTACATCGGGAGAAATGATGGTTGCAATGATGTTTCCACCAAATGCTGGGCGAATTTGCAGCAACAAGTCTTCATGTTCCACTTTGCGGATGGTCAGCGTCTCAATCTTCAGTTCCGTACAATCTGCAGTCAGACCGGACCGAGTATGTGAGGCTACTCTGGGGGCAATATCACGTCCAATATGCGTAGCCCCAAAGAGTACCACCCGGGGACGTTTCTCTTCCACCAGTTTTGTGATGAGATTGGCATAAGGCAGGCTGCGGAAATCTTTCAGTTCCTTATCATCAAGCAGGTAGACATTGTCAGCACCATGTGCGATGAGCGTGCTGGTCAGGGCTTCAACCTCGTGACCCAGCAGGACAGCACTTACTTCTGAATTCATTTTTTTAGCAAGGGTTCTGGCTTTGTGCAATAGCTCCAGACCAACATCAGCAAGTTCACCATCAGATTGTTCGGCGAATACCCATACCATATCTTTATTTGTTGCGCTCATGATTTACCTTTTTGCTCGTTCATGTTTCCCGAGTGAAAGTTCATAATTTTCTTCAATACTTTTATTTTTTACAACGAAACTAACGAAATTCACGAATGCTAAATTTTATCATTTCTTGGTATTCGTTTCATTCGTTGTGAATTCTTTCTGTTATCCAAAGATGTGATCTTGCATTAATTCGGTAATCATATCGTTTAGACCTTCAGGCGTAGCCGGTACTTTTTTGAACTCAGACCCGCTGAGAACCACGTTTTCTACCTTGTGGACTTTGGTTGGCGACCCGGCTAACCCGCACATGGCAACATCGGCATCGATATCTTCAATATTCCAGGTTTCAATGAGTAGATCTTCCGCTTTGACCTTTTCCATGAGCTCATCCATCCAGACCAGATCATGGCTGTCATCTACAGTGGCTTCGATCTCAAATTTTGATTGGGCACGTTTATAAACGCACAGGCGTTTCACATCAAAGGGTCGCGGCTCGGCTGCATCCTTGGTTACTGTCAAAAGTACTGGAAGCGGTGCTTCGAGAATTTCATAGCCATTTTTGATGGCTCGTTTCGCACGAATCGTCCGTTTGGATAAATCCAGATTTTGGACCTCCAGAGTATAGGCAATCTGGGGGATATTTAGCTTTTCAGCAGTCTGAGGTCCAACCTGGGCTGTATCACCATCGATGGCCTGACGACCGCCAAAGATGAGGTCATATTCTCCAATATGCTCTATGGCCTTTGATAGTGCATAGGATGTGGCCAGGGTATCGGCAGCTGCAAATCTTCTATCGCTAACCAGGATAGCTCGATCAGCTCCCATGTATAGACATTCGCGTAGCATATTGGCTGCGTTGGGAGGTCCCATTGTTAAGGCGGTTACCGTCCCACCATGTAGATCTTTCAGCCTGAGAGCGAGCTCCAAGGCTTCCTGATCTTCAGGATTAAAAATCGCTGGCAAACGTGCTCTGTTAACGGTTCCATCCGGGCGCATCACATCACCAGAAATATTTGATGTATCTGGAACTTGCTTGACTAGAACTATGGTATGAAGTGACATTTGAATCTCTCTTGATATAATTTTTGAATGGCAATATAGCCGGATACCTTACTTATGTAAATGCTTACTTTGTCAAGAATTACTCCTGGAAAATAAACGCCAGTTTTTAGGGTTAAGAATGGTCTTCCACCACAGGATATTGATAACCATCCTTTCTCTTGAAACCTGGAAGCTAATCCAGACGCCCACCACTGCCATAATACCGTTGGGGGCCCACATGGCCAGCACCGGATCCATTTTGCGCCGATCCGCAAGTTCTTCACCAGCGATGAGTGCCGCCCAGTAAATAAAGAACATCCCAATGGCCACACCTATGGTTCCGCTGGATTTGCGTGTCATGATCCCCAAGGGGACACCCACCAGCACAAACACAATACAGGTTACTGCCATGGCATACTTCTTGTGAATCTCCACAAGATATTTATTCACCTGTTTAAGATAACTGTTTAGCAGTCGCTCCTGACTGTTCAGCTTATCGATGGTGCGGTTCCAGACCTTAGTTTTGGCATTGGCTGGCCCATCTCTGGGTGCCGGCATGCGCTTAACTGTATCCATGAGAGCCAGAACATCAGATGTTGAATCCCCATCGAACAAGGGACTGTTAATTCGGATACTTTGCATACGATCAATGGTTCTATTAAAACGCTCCCAATTCTCATCGATGCGTCCATACATCATTTCGGGAGTCATTTCCCGGTCTCCGCGCACTGCTGATTCACGTCGCTTAAGTTCCAGGTTATTCACCTTAACAGTGATGCGTGTGGAGTCAAAGTATTCTCGCTGATAATCATCCAGTTTTTCCAGATCCAGCAAATGTTTTTCACCATTATAGAGTGTGAAAATGATCTGGCCGCCCAGCGTTTGGGTTTTGCCAGATTCAGCAAAGATTGAGACCTGCTCACGGAGATCACTTTTGGAAAAAATAATAACCCCTTTCAAGCCTGTCTCAGTGACCTCATTGACACGAATGTTATAATCTGGGAGATCATCAATGAAGTAACCCGGGACGATATCCATATCCGGGCGTTTACGATAAATATCTGAACCCAGCAAGCGTGCACGATGATTCACATCCGGCAGAATTGACGTATTGAAATAAAGGGTAAAACTGCCAACCAGAATGGCAAACGCCAGAGCGGGAGCCATGATACGTGGTAAGGATATGCCACCAGATCGCATGGCAGTGACTTCGTGATCCGTGGCCAGACGGCCGTAAGCCAGCAGGACTGCCACCAGAACTGAAAGCGGAAGGGCCAATGCAAGAATCCAGGCCAGGTTAAGGGTGATGTATTCCAGGATCACCAGAAAAGACAAACCCTTGCCTAAAATCCGGTCCATGGCGCGGATAACAAAATTCACCAAAAAAATCATGGTGAGTACCAACAACGAGTACATAAAGGGGGTGAGCAACTCCCTGAAAATGTATTTATCTATGGTTTTTATCATCGTTCAATAATAGGCCGTATTGAGGGCGAGTCTAGTAGAAAGATTTGGGATAGGACTTGAAACTTGAAACTTGAAACTTGGTTCATGCTTACAGGTTCAATTGCGACTGGTTGTTAGCCAATTGTATTTTCTTCAGATTTACCCGGTCTTCCTGTTACGGCGTGTTTTCCCCAGATAATGGTACCCAGCCAATCGAAAATAAAATCTGGTAAATTCTTCATGATGTGGACCATTACTGCCATCTGCCAGGGAAAGGCAAAGCGTTTGCGGCCTCGTTCAAGAGCTCTACGAATTTTGAAACTGGCCACATCCACATCCATTAGAAATGGCATTGGAACCTTATTCTGATCTGTGAGGGGGGTTCGAACAAAACCGGGACGAATATCTGTGACCAACACACCAAATGATTGAACTGAAAACCGCAGCGATTCCAGGTAAGAAATCAAAGCTCTTTTGGTTGCACTATAAGCGGCAGTTGACGGGAGTCCCCTGAAACCCGCAATGCTTGACACGCCCACCAGATGACCTTTGCGGGCGATGACCATATATTTTGCAAAATACTCCAGGGTTTGGGTGGCGGCTCTGAAGTTCAGGTCAATGACTTGATTCAAAACGGAAATATTGTTATCACCGGGGTATTGCATTTTACCACCCCAGCCAGCATTGGCAATGACCAGATCGAAACCACCGGATTCCTCCTGGGCTTGTTTTAGCGCGGTTAGAAAATCTTTTTCAATGGTTGCATCGCAGACCAGAATCCTGGCCGTCCCTCCAGAAGCCTTGATCTCTTTTTCAAGCGATTCCAATTTTTCCTGTGAACGTGCCAAGAGCCATAGAGCGGCACCCTGGCCACCATAATCCAACGCCAATTGCCGGCCAATACCCGTACTGGCTCCGGTGATGAATATTTTTTTATATTTACTGGTCAAACCAATTCCCCTCAACTTAGAGTGTGACTACTTCCATGTCGGATGCCGCACAATTCTCCTGAACTTGTTGCGGTGTCTTACCTCCCGGAATAGACACATGGCAAGCAGGGTGAGATACGCCAAAACGCAAAGCCACCTGGGCTGGACTCCATTCAGAATAGCGATTGTACATTTCTTCCATGGATTCCATTTTACTCAGATAGCTGTCCAGTTTTTCAGTATCCAGATTAAACCGGCGATGATCATCACCTTCAAAAATACTAGATCGATTGAACTTGCCGCTGAGCAACCCAAACAACATGGGGATTCTGACAATCACACCAACCCCATACTTGATAGCCTCGGGAAATAGCAGTTTCTCTGCCTTTCGTTCCAGCAGATTGTACCGCACCTGGATACAGTCCAGCAACTCGTGATGTCTTTCCAAGAGATGTGCCTGTTCAGACTCTTTGAAGGACTGAATAGACAGTCCCGCGTGTTGAATCTTGCCCTGTTCTTTCAGGATACTGAGTGCTTCCCAGGGTTCATCGCCTTCCAGCTTTTCAATATCCGGGCTGTGGAGCTGCAGGATATCCAACGTCTCCAGGCCCAGTCTTTTCAAGCTTTTTTCAGCCGCTTCGATGAGATATTCTTTTTTGTAATTTTGCTGAATCGCACCATATCCATCATCGTTTTCTTTGCCCGCATAGTAAAAATCGTTACCAGCTTTTGTGGCGATGATAAGCTCCCCCTTGCCGCGCTCCTTGATTACCTCTGCGATAAGGTCTTCCGAATGACCAAAGCCATAGACATCTGCCGTATCAAAAAAGGTAACCCCTTCATCCAGGGCAGCGTGCAGAGCAGCTTTTGAAACTGCATCATCAGTCGGTCCCCAGTTCATGCCACCAATTGCCCAGGCTCCAAAGCCAATGGTTGATACTCGGGGTCCACGTTTACCAAGGTTTTTATATTGCATCTATTTCCTCATTCTAGTTTCCGGCGTGGAAAATGCATTAAGTACTCTGAGAAAACCAGTTTTGAATATCTATCCCGACCTTAACCTTGCGAAGGTTTGAAACCTTCGCAAGGTTACCACATACAGGTGGCACGATTTATGTAATCGTGTTACATTGGGAGAAATCATGAAAAAACTACAACGATTTGGCGTTTCAGTGGAAACCGAACTTCTGGATAAGTTTGATGAATTTATACGTGAGCGGGACTATAAAAACCGGTCAGAAGCACTCCGAGACCTCATGCGGGAAGCACTGGTCAAGGAGCAATGGCAGGAAGATGAAATCATCGCTGGAGCCATTGCCTTCGTTTATGATCATCACCATGGTCAACTCGTAAACAAGTTGATGGAGCTTCAGCATGACTACTTCTCCATCATCATTTCCTCCCAACATGTACACCTGGATCATGATAACTGCATGGAAATAATTCTGGCCAAAGGTCCTGCCAGCCAGATTGGAAAACTTTATGACTCCATTCACGCTATGAAAGGTGTAAAACATATCGATTTGTTAAGATCTACTACAGGGGAAAAGCTATGAGGAAAATTCAAATTGTTTTAAGTGCTCTTTTGGGACTCATTTCAATCAATGGTATCTACGCCCATGGTGTTGACCACCACATATGGGTCGGGGGTGTTGGTGTCGAAGCCCACCATGAGGTGCTGATTGAAGGTGAGGCAGAAATTCCACTATCAGAAGCCACAGTTCGTATCTACAAGCCAGGTCACATGGATCACCCTTTCCAGACAGGTCAGACTGACATCCATGGGATTTTCATGTTCAGGCCGGACACCTTGGGAATCTGGACAGTCAAGTTTTTAACCGAAACCGGTCATGGAAAAGTGGTAGAGATTCCCGTCAATGAGCTCAATGCTGTGGAGCTGAATCCCGATCATGAACGGAGCTCGTGGCGGAATGCCTTTACAGGTGTGGGACTCATCATCCTGGTATTTGGTCTCTGGATGGCCCTGAAAAAGAAAAAATAACATGCATATTCCAGACGGCTTCCTGACCCCCACTGTGACAATCACAACCGTCACTGTGGCAGGTGCTGTTCTGGCAAACAGCCTTAAAACGGTAAATGCTTCAATTAAGCCGGATCAGATTCCACTGATGGGTCTCCTTGCCAGCTTTGTTTTTTTGATACAGCTGTTCAGCTTCCCAATCCCTGGCGGAACTTCTATTCACCTTACGGGAGCTTTGCTTATCAGTATAATATTGGGACCGCGGGCTGGATTTATAATACTCACTGTCTCCTTGCTGGCCCTGGCCCTGCTATTCCAGCATGGTGGCGTTTTCAGCCTGGGTGCCAATGTCATCAACATGGCAGCGGTAGGTTGTTTTGTCGGTTATGCTCTCTATAACTTAATTCCCGGTCGACGGGGAGCCATAATTCTGGCCAGCATGATATCAGGGATCGTTTCAGCTGCACTATGTGCCTCCGAGTTAGCATTGTCAGGTATGCTGGAACTGTCCGCCGGAATCAAAACCATGAGTTTCATATATGGCATCACCGGTTTAATTGAAGGTGTGATCACCTTACTCATTCTTGAATTTCTACTCAAGGTAAAACCTGAGATTCTGGGTTCAGAGACATGAAACACGCGTTTATTGACAGGTATGCCCATCTTAAAAGCCCGATTCACGAACTTGATGTAGCCAAAAAGCTTGCTGCAGCACTCTCCGGTCTATTTCTACTTCTGATCCTTCTGCCTTTACTGGATCAGACCAGGACCATGTCTGGATTATACATTTATTCAATTTGTGCCCTGCTGGTAGCACTGGGATCAAAGGTACCCATCTCCTTTCTATTGACTCGCTCAGTAATGGTTCTGCCCTTCTCCGCGCTGATAATCCTGGTAAATTTTGTATCGGGTAATTTTTCACCAGGTCAAACCCTGGAAATGATACTTAAATCTATGCTCAGTATTTTTACGCTGTTGCTGCTAACCTCAACCACACCCTTTCATGAATTGATGAAACAGTTAGCGCGTTGGGGAGCTCCCAGGCTATTCATCATCATTCTGGCGTTTATGTATCGTTATTTCTTTCTCCTGGTTGGAGAGATCGAAGCGCTGGAACGCGGCATTAAAATGCGCCATTCTCAAGTAGGTGGCTGGAAACGTACCCAGGTATATGCCAGCATTATAGGCATGTTGTTGATCCGGAGTTATGAGCGAGCGGAAAATGTATATCGTGCCATGCGTATGCGTGGTTTTACAGGAGATTTCAGATGAGCCAAATTCACCTAAAAAATCTGAGCTTTAATTATAGTGATGGCACCAGAGCTCTGGATGGAATTGATCTTGAATTGCTCAAGGACACTAAAACAGCACTGGTGGGACCTAATGGTGCTGGAAAAACTTCGCTACTCCTGGCAATGGCAGGGCTCATTAACGTACAGGGTGAGGTCTGGATTGATCACATCCAAATGCAGGAGTCCTCGGCCAGTGAGCTGAGAAAAAAGATGAGCTATATTTTTCAGAATCCTGATGAAATGCTCTTTATGCCCACTGTGATTGAGGATGTTAGTTTTGGGCTGGATGCCCTGGGTCTTAACAAAATCGAAATTCAGGATCGCGCTCAGGAAGCATTGGAAATGGTTTCGTTGACCGGGTTTGAGCATCGGTCGGCTCATCACTTAAGTTATGGGGAACGCCGTAAGGTATGTCTTGCCACCAGCCTGGCCCGCCTCTCATCCCTGACCCTGTTTGATGAACCCAGCCGCGAGTTGGATCCATACAGTCGGCGCATATTTATAAATCTATTCAATGACATGACAGGTACTCGCCTTCTGGCCACTCATGATCTGGAGCTGGTTCTGGAAACCTGTGACAATATGATACTCCTGGATCAGGGACGTATCATTACTCAGGGTAATCCTAGAGAAATTCTCATGGATAAGTCGCTCATGGAGCAGCATCGCCTGGAAGTTCCTCACTCACTAATGAAGCATCCGCATGCACACCAATAAGAAGTAAGAAGTAAGAAGTAAGAAGTAAGAAGTAAGAAGTAAGAAGTAAGAAGTAAGAAGTAAGAAGTAAGAAGTAAGAAGTAAGAAGTAAGAAGTAAGAA
>JAERTH010000061.1 GCA_016844955.1 Fidelibacterota bacterium
GTTTTCGTCGCCCTGCAGCTACGCTACGCCCTGAAGACTTATATTGAGATCAGTAGTATTCTAAACCTGGCAGATGAGGTAGACTGGGCAGAGGGTGAACTCCAGAAGCTGGATAAGAATCTTCAGGAACATGCCTGGGACGGAGCCTGGTTCCTACGAGCCTATCGGTATGACGGGATGAAATTTGGTTCCAGTGAGGACGACGAGGGACGGGTCTGGTTAAATCCACAATCATGGTCTGTACTCAGTGGTCATGCCAGTGATGAGCAGGCAACATTGGCGATGAAAAATGTAAATGAGCATCTCGCAACTGAATACGGCATTATCATATTGGATCCACCCTACAGGGAGGCTGATCACACCATCGTGAAAGCACCTCTCTTTAACCCGGGAGCAAAAGAGAATGCCTCCATCTTTTCACATACCCAGGGCTGGGCCATCATGGCAGAAACCATGCTAGGAAATGGCACTCGGGCCTATGATTATTACCGGGCAGTCATGCCGGCAGCTTACAATACTAAGGCAGAAGTTCGGGAGATTGAACCCTATGTGAACTGTCAATTCACCCATAGTAAACACCACCCGAGAAGCGGTGCGTCCAGATTGCCCTGGTTGACAGGAGCAGCCACCTGGTCATATTATGCAGCAACACAGTATATCCTGGGTATCAGACCTGATTATGAAGGTTTGATCATTGACCCGTGTATCCCTGCGGAGTGGGACCAGGTTGAGGTGAAGCGGATCTTCAGAGGTAAGGAGATCAATATTCGAATCAATAATCCTCATGGAGCTGAAAAGGGTGTAAAAGAGATAGTCCTCAACGGGAAGAAGGTGTCGGGTATACTGATTTCTGCATCATCGCTCAGCGATGTAAATGAGGTGATTGTCTCTATGTAGTGCTGAACTTCACTGACCTTCGTGAATGATTGGAAAACGAAGAGGCAGTCCCCAAAGGGCGGTCTCTTTTTTTTTGGTGTGGTTAGGTCTGTCCCATGACGGTTTCAGTGGCCAACGATTGAAGAAAACTGATAAGGCCCTACCTTCAGAAATCGTAAATCGATGTTCCTTGTTCAGAATTCAACCAACCACCGTCGGTTTTTAGATTGTCGGGTGAGATTCTAAGTAGCATCCATTACAAACTGTTATGAATAACGAACAAGGATTAACGATTTAAGAACACTGATATGGGCCTTACTTCTAGGGTCGCAAATCGATGTTCCGTTTTAAATCTGTGGAAAGAGAAAAAAGGCCATCTCACATCGTGAGACAGCCTCTTTTTTCAAAATCTGGGGTGGAATGGTTGAGCTAATCCTGAGGGATGAGCGCGTTTAGCAGATCTTCCCGCCATACTTCAGCTTTAGGGTCATAGGCACCAAATCCGGAACAGAACTCCCAGTATGACCAGGAGAAGCCACGGGCTTCACTGGCCTGTACAACGGCTGCTGTGTATGCAGCTCTGGAGGTACTATCAGCAGCACTAAATGCACCAAACTCACCAATATAGATGGGGCGGTTGTATTTTTTGGCATAGGCTTTAATCAGGTCAAAATGTTCGTTAATTTCAGCGGATTGATCACCCCCGGCCACCCAGGTTTTACCGAGCCACTCTTTACTGCCATCTACCCAGGATGCACCTTGATGGGTAAAGTGAAAGGGCTCATAATAATGCACCGTGACAATGACATTGCGCTCTTCAACTGGGATAACTAGATCATTGAGCTTGGAGATCCCGCCCCAGTTAGCAGTGCCGAACATGAGTGTGCGCTCAGGATTTGTGCTGCGAACTTCTTTGGTCAGTACTGGGATCCATTCATTCCAGAGCTCGGGAGTGAGTTTCTCGTGAGGCTCATTGAGTGGCTCGAAGATTAGATCCATGGGGTAGTCCTTGAAAGCAAGACCAATCTGATGCCAGAAAGCCAGCAGACGGGGTTGATGGGCCTGTGGATCTTGAAAGAGGGGATTATAGTGATGTGTATTTATAATCACCTTCAAATCGGTTTCAAGAGCCAGGTCGACCACGTATTTGACCCGGGCCATAAACACAGAATCTATTGCATAGGGGGCCATTGTATCGGCATGTGCGGACCAACGAATTGGGATGCGAACCGACTTAAACCCGGCTTCCTTCATAATGGTGAAGTATTCATCCTTTATAATAACATCCCATTCACCTTCAAATGGTGCCTCCAGAGCATTGCCCATATTAAGCCCTGGTCCAAGATCAGCGTTTAGCTGGGCCAGGTGGGGCGGGTTAAGTGGTACTGCTGGTGCAGCTTCAGGAGTCACTGCCTCTGGGGCAGGAGCGCAGGAGATGGCCACCAGCCAAAATATACTGAGCAGGAATTGGACATTACATTTCATCATAGACCTCGTCATTTTAGTTGTAATGAGCATTTCGACAAACGCTGTCGAATTTAATTTCTATCAATCAATTCAACTGTTTTCGATGATAGGTTAGGATGATTTGATAAGCCAATTATAAACAGTTAATAAGCTGGATATCAAAAAGTTAACTATGAATAAAATAAATCCTGAATTCTGCTTGCATCGCTAAAAATATCCACTAATATCGAAAACGATTTCGTAGAAAATTAGGATGGATAAATTGAAACACAAGGTTTTAACGTCCACTCCCAAGTAAGGACTAAATTTTTAATGGCTGGTATCAAAGATATAGCGCTGGCAGCAAACGTATCACTTTCCACGGTTTCCAAAGCGATCAACGGGAAAGCGGATATCGGTGAGAAGACCCGAGAACGGATTCTTAAAATTGCTGAGGAGCTGGATTATCATCCCAATGCCTTTGGCAAAAGTCTCAAGAACAAACGTTCAGAGAATGTGGGTGTGATAATTTGTCGCGAATCTCGCCCATTGTCGGGGAACCCATTTTACTCCAGGGTGCTGGAGGGGATAGAGCAAGAGCTGGACCTCAATAACTACAATCTGGTGCTGCACATGCTTTCTGGCGAGTACCGCGGCAAGCTGCCAAAAATGTTACGGGAACGCAAGGTGGATGGTGTGATTCTGGTTGGTCCCATGCAGAGTCACTTTATCAAAGACCTGGAGTCTGTAAATCTTCCCACCATGCTGGTTGATCCAAAGGTCAATGAAAACCATCTGAATCAAGTCATTATCGACAATGAAGCTGGTGCCTTTCTCGCCATCCAGCATTTGATCAATAACGGTCACACCAAGATTGGATTCAATTCAGATGAATTAGATCATCAATCCTTTATCCAACGCTATTCTGGATATGCGAAAGCGCTGAAGCACAATAGCATTGAGTTGAACGAACAGTATGTGAACGCGACAGGATGGGAACTTGGATATGAGCGTGTCCTGGCAATGCTCGAGCTCCCAGATCCTCCCACAGCCATTTTTTCAACCAACGATATTAACGCCCTTCTAGGCTATAAAGCAGTCAAAGCGAAGGGACTTTCAATTCCTGAGGATATCAGTATGGTCGGTTTTGACGATATTGAAATGGCCACAATGTCTGCACCACCGCTCACTACTGTACGCGTTTATAAAGAAGAGATGGGCTCTATTGCTGCCCGCTATGTCCTGGATGAGCTGAGTGAAAATCCAGTCTCAGATTTGACCATGACAGTAGCGGTGAAGTTGATTGAACGCGATTCTGTTGGACCAGTAAAGGGAGCCTAAAAAAAGGCTCTAGATTTATTAACTCTCATAGTCATTCTTTGCAGGGGTAAACACCATGAATCGGCTAATTCTTAATTTTTTCATTATTGTTATAATATTCTCTGGGGGGCTCCTGGCCCAGAATTCAGCAGCGCTCTCTGGATTCTCTACAAGCCCATATTTTAATGAACAATTCGTCACCTTCCGTCTCAGTGAGGATATGACCATTCACATCAATGCTGCCGAAATTGATTCATTCAATTCTGATTTGCCGGTGGGGCTGGTGCTATTTGCCCTGCCCAATGGAAATACAATCGAGCACGCCGTGGGCAAGATTTTAGACGAAGGGGAAGATTGGCATTACAACATCCAGCATATCGGGGCCCAGACTCGGTTCTTGCGACAACACATCCAGGATTACAATCTGGTGACCGTTTACCTGGAAGCGACCCACATGAGTTGGCCAACCTGGAATTCAAGTACCCCCAATTCAGCAACGATCGTCAAGAATACAGTTGAATATTTGCTGGCCTGTTTTGATGAATTCGATCCATTTATTGTGCTCAGCAGTCATAGTGGGGGCGGCCGATTCATTTTCTCCTACATGGATGGTGTTGCCAATATTCCGGATTATGTGAAACGTATTTGTTTTCTGGATAGCAACTATGGCTACACCCATGGCTATGGGGATAAGCTCATCACTTGGTTGAATGGTTCATCAGAACGCTTCCTATCTGTCATCGCCTACAATGACAGCGTTGCTCTCTACAATGGTGCGCCCATTGTTTCACCCACCGGTGGCACCTGGTACAGAACACGCATCATGCAGCAGTATATGGCGAACCACTATACGTTTACCACTGAAGAGGATGATTCCTTTATTCATCACTCAGCACTGGATGGGCGTATCGAAATCATTCTGAAAAAGAATCCCGACCAGGTGATTCTGCATACTGTGCAGGTAGAGCGCAACGGCTTTATCCATACCATGTTATCAGGCACGGATCTGGAGGGTGAGGGTTACACCTATTATGGGCCCCGCGCCTATGTAAACCTCATTCAACCCGGGATATTGGACAGACCCTCTTACCAGATACCCCTGCGCAGGGGAGATGCCCCCAATGGCAGCCAATTCATGGCTTCAATCACCACTATGAGTTTTAGCGATCGTGAGAATACCATACTCACTCAATTGCTAACCGGGAATGTGCCCTACTTCCTCAGAGATCTGGACACGCTTTCCGCAAATTTCCAGGATCTGTCTGGAGCTTCCCACAGTGTTGGATACAGGGTAATGCCTGACTATCTCTCCATCGGTGTAGATAGCAATTACTGCCGGGTCCCCATGGGACCCATCACAGCACAACGTGCCGCTGATTTTTATGGGATGTCTATGCCCACACGCAAACTGGTAGATCATATCTATTCCAGCGCCGATGTACATCTGGCTCCGGTGACCTATGCTCCGGTTGGTAACCAGAATGAAGGTGTCCCCAAATTTATTGAACACAACACAGACATCGAAAGCCAACTGGTCACTGCTGGTGCAAGCCTGGGGCAACTGGTAGGCGGAACCAAGAAAGACGTTGTGCTCAGTAACCTCATTATGGACCCTAATCGACCAGGTCATGTCACCATCTATGGTTGGCATTATTTGAATGGTACGCCCATTCAGCCCCTGACCAATATTCATTCCAACCTGTATGTGGACTATAGTCATGGTATTCGATTCATGGATGAGAAGGTGAATGTGGATGGTAATGAGGTGTCCTCAAATGCAGTTTTGCGCAATGCTACCTGGTATACCCTGTTAAGCGATGAATCCGGTCCCATGTCACAACCAACCTATATTCCAGATGGTAATCTTCCAGCACGTCCTACCTCATTTGGCGTTGTATCAGAGAATCCAGGCGAAGCCCGTATTTTCATCCACCCCGATGCCAATGTTACCCACTATCAAGTGCTGATCAGTGCCAGTGGTGTTTCCTTTGGATTGCCCCAGACTGTTACTGATAATAGCTATACAGTGGATGGGCTTCCCACGGGTTCCGTCATCTATTTCAAACTGATTGCTGAAAATCTGACCGGAAGTTCCAGTGATTCTGAAGTAATCGGGATCGTCCCCTCCGGTGCCAATGACAGCAAAGTTCTGATTGTAAACGGTTTTGATCGTATCACGGCCACCAACACTTATAACTTTGTCCGCCAGCATGCTACAGCCCTGCTGGAAAATGATATCGCGTTTGAATCAGCCACCAACGATGCTGTGATCAATGGGTTGGTCTCCCTGGAAGACTATGATGTTGTGGACTATATCCTGGGAGAGGAATCTACGGCAGATGAAACCTTCTCCGCTACTGAACAGGGTCTAGTATCTACCTACCTGGAGCAAGGGGGACGACTATTTGTCTCCGGGGCGGAGATTGCCTGGGATCTGGATTATCGTGGCTCAACCAGTGATAAAAATTTCATGTATAACTACTTGAAATCTGCCTACTCTGCAGATGCACCAGGAGGAGTATCAGGTACTCATTATGCTGCTGAAGGAATTGCCGGAAGCGTCCTGAGTGAGGTAGGTACAATTCTGTATGACAACGGAACGCATGGTACCTTTGATGTTCGATACGCCGATGCACTCAGTGCCAGGAATGGCAGCGAAAATATTGCTCGCTATCAAAATGTGAGTTCACATACCATTGGGGGTGTGAGTTTTGAAGGTGTTTTCCCAGATGGGACCGCTCCTGGAAAATTGGTTTACCTGGGTTTCCCTTTTGAAACAGTTTATCCTGCCGAGACCCGTACCGAACTGATGTCAGCAGTTATGAATTTCCTCTTGTCACCGCCCAGCACAATTGTTGACAAAACCAACTCACTGCCACAGAACTTTGTGCTGTCTCAAAACTATCCCAACCCATTTAATCCCAGCACCACCATGCGTTTTGGCTTGCCCGAACATTCAAGAATCACGCTTACCATATATAACCTCAGGGGCGAGACCATTCGAACTCTGGTGGCTGAAAGCATGTCTGCTGGTTGGCACGAAGTTGAGTGGAATGGTAAGAACGATCAGGGGTTACAGGTAGCTACCGGCATGTATCTGGCCACACTGCAATCACTGGGGAGTACTCAAACTATAAAAATGCTATATTTGAAATGAGAGTGTTAATTGAGAAGAAAATTAGGTAGATCCGGGATTGAAGTTAGTAGCATTGGAATGGGCTGTTGGGCTATTGGCGGTCCCTTCTATGAAGGCGAAGATGATTTGGGGTGGGGAATCGTTAATGACCAGGAATCTATCCGTGCCATTCACTGTGGAATTGATCATGGCGTAAATTTTCTGGATACGGCTGATGTGTACGGGGCCGGTCATAGTGAACGTGTCATATCCCGAGCGCTTGAGGGGCGTCGGCAGGATGTGGTTCTGGCAACCAAATTCGGTCTCAGATTTGACGAATCTACCAAACAGGTTCTGGGGTCTGATGCCACCCCTGAGTATGTCGCCAGGGCATGCGAAGCCTCGCTGAAACGCTTGAATACAGATTTTATAGATCTCTATCAATTTCATCTCAATGATTTCCCTGCCGCAGAAATTGGTGAGGTGGTGGATACTCTGGAGGCCCTCAAGTCACAAGGGAAAATAAGAAGCTTTGCCTGGAGTACTGACTTTGAAGACAGGGCACTGGAATTTGTCAATTCAAAAGGGTGTACCGCAATTCAACATCAGATCAATGTCATAGATGATTCACCACGGGTCATTGCCGTATGTGAAGCCAATAATCTGGCCAGTATCAATCGTGGCCCTCTGGCCATGGGGTTATTGACCGGGAAATATGATGCCAGCTCGGTCATTGCAGAAAATGATGTGCGTGGTAAAAATAGCCCGGTCTGGATGCAATATTTCCAGAATGGTAAAGCAAGCGCAACCTGACTATTGAAAATGGATGCGGTCAGAGAAGTTCTCACCAGCGAAGGTAGAACCCTGGCGCAGGGTGCTCTGGCCTGGTTGTGGGGTAGGAGTGAAAAAACCATCCCCATTCCTGGTTTTCGAAACGAGGAACAGATCACAGAAAACGCTGGTGCAATGGCATTCGGTGCACTTGAGCAGACACAAATTACTGAAATTGACAAAATTCTGGAGCGTTAATCATTATGCAATATCGAGAATTGGGAAGAACCGGTTGGAAAGTATCTACCATCAGTTTTGGTGCCTGGGCCATTGGTGGAACCTGGGGGACAGTCGATGACAGAGAATCCATAGATGCATTGCGCAAGGCTGTGGAGCTGGGAGTCAATTTTTTTGATACGGCGGATGTCTATGGAGATGGTCGTAGCGAACGGTTGATCGCCACACTCAGTCAGGACTTTCCAGATCAGCTGCGCGTAGCCACCAAAGCCGGGCGTCGTTTGGATCCTCATACCCCCGAGGGCTATAATCGCAAAAATCTGAATACATTTGTGGATCGAAGTCTCAAGAATTTGAAAATGGAGTGCCTGGATCTGGTTCAGTTGCACTGTCCACCACCGGATGTCTATTATATGCCGGAAGTATTTCAGATACTGGACGATATGATCACCGCAGGGAAGATTCAGCATTATGGCGTGAGCGTGGAACGGGTGGAAGAAGCCCTCAAAGCAATTGAGTATCCCAATGTGCAAACCATCCAGATAATTTTCAATATGTTCAGGATGCGACCAACTGAACTGTTCCTTACCGAAGCGCAGAAGCGACAGGTAGGCATTCTGGCCAGAGTACCCCTGGCCTCTGGTCTCCTCACCGGCAAAATGAGCAAACAATCCACGTTTGAAGCCGATGATCATCGCAATTTTAATCGTGATGGAGCCGCTTTTGATAAAGGTGAAACCTTTGCTGGTGTTCCCTATGAAGTTGGGCTGGAAGCAGTTGAAGCAATCAGAAAGCTGCTTCCCAAAGGTCAGACCATGGGGCAAATGGCCCTGCGCTGGATCCAGATGCATGACGCTGTTACCTGCGCCATCCCTGGAGCCAAACGGGTTGATCAGACCATCCAGAATGTAGAGTCGGCTGATCTACCACCTATCTCAACTGAAGCTATGGCAAAAATTAAGTCGATTTATGCCGAAATGATTGCTCCTCACGTACACCATTTGTGGTAGCCCATTTTCAAGATCAATTACTCAGCTATCCTCACCCGAATTGCCTCAATGAGCGATGTGAAAAAGTAGTGGATTTCTTTCCAGTATAATCAAAATTAGCGGTAGTAAAATTTTCCGGTTCTTCGTGAAATTTACGGATATGCTGGTGGTCAGAAATCAAAAATAGAAGGTGGGCGGTGCCAGTGTTGGCCCTCCCGATATAATAAATGGAATCCCATAGCTTCTCATTCGTCCCATTACTTATCGTTGTTTCCATTGCATTTATTGTTCCCTTATTCCTCACAAGGTTCAGCCGTTTAGGTATCCCCGTCGTGGTGGGTGAAATCCTGGCTGGCATTGTTCTGGGCAGGAGCGGACTGGGTGTAGTAGAAGAAACCCAGATGCTGGAGATTTTATCAATCCTGGGCTTCTCCTTGCTCATGTTCCTGTCAGGGCTGGAGATTGATTTTAGCAGTATCCTCAATAGCGCCAGTTACTCAAAGGCATCCTGGTTTGATAAGCTAATTCAGAATCCATTCATCCTAGGTGGTGTGCTTTTTCTGCTCACTTTTGGTGGAGCCTTCCTTACAGCCGCCCTGGTGCATAGACTCGATCTTATTTCGGAACCCTGGATCATAGCCCTGGTCTTATCCACAACTTCTCTGGGCGTGGTTGTGCCGGTCCTGAAAGAAAAAGGATATCTCGGCGTCCCATACGGTCAGAACATACTCGCCGCTGCCATCATCGCTGATTTTGCCAGCATCCTGGCCATCAGTATCTATGTGCTGTTACGCAGCAACGGACTGACCCTTGATATTCTCTTTATCCTGGTGCTTTTTGCTGTATTTGTTGCCGTTCATCGTCTGACCGCCCTGTTCCAGAAACATCTTCCAACTGAGCGAATTTTGGAACGCTTGGCGTCACCGACTTCTCAGATCAAACTGCGGGGGGCTATTGCCTTGGCTCTGGTGTTTATTGCCCTGGCAGAGAGCCTGGGTATCGAGAACATATTGGGGGCTTTTCTGGCAGGTGTTATCCTCTCCATGGCCTCCAGCAGCAGTACTTCTGCGTTGCGGGAAAAGTTGGATGGAATCGGATACGGTTTCTTTATCCCCATTTTCTTTGTCATGGTGGGTATTCGTTTTGATCTCCCAGCCTTGCTGGCCTCAAGGGAAGCCATCATTATTGTCCCCTTTCTGCTCATTGCGGCCTATCTAATCAAACTCCTCCCCGCATTGCTGCTCAGGAGATTGTACAGCTGGCGTGAGACCTTCGCTGCCGGATTCCTTTTGAGTTCACGACTTTCCCTGATCATTGCAGCTGCTGCAATAGGTTACCAGTTGGGTGTTATCTCACCTGCATTGAATTCAAGTATTATCCTGGTAGCTATTATCACCTGTACTTTTTCACCCATCATCTTTAATCAGCTCATGGGCAAGGAAGTATCGAAGAAAGATCAGATTCTTATCGCCGGTGGACATCCTATGGCGGAATTACTGGTGAAACAGTTTGAACATCATGGACTCCACGCCGTGCGTCTTAGACTTACAGACATCCGCGGAGATGAAAACGAATTGCTCACCGGGAAATTAATACCCCAACAAAGTATCACAGCGGGTCTCCGTAACAGGGGCATTGAGCAGGCAACCACTTTAATAGCTCTGGATGAGAGTGATGATCTTAATCTGCGCATTTGTCGTCAGGCCACCCAGATATTTGATGTGGAAAATGTCATTGCCCTGGTTCAAGAGCCCTCTCGAAATCCTCGATTCCGGTCACTGGGTGTTCGCATCGTGAATATGGCCTATTCAACCGCATTGATTATTGAAAGTATGGCGATTAGCAAAGATGCATTTTCCCTGGCTGCAGATATTGACCAGACTCAGGAAGTGCGGGAAGTTAAGGTCCTTAATCCCAGCTTGCAGGGCTTGAAAATGTCGGAACTCCCACTACCCGATGGTGTACATATTCCACTTTTGTTAAGGGGCGGCTCCGTTTTAACCCCGGACGATTCAACAATTCTACAGTCGAATGACATCGTTACTTTGGTGGGAGATGAAGATAGTGTCGAGCGTGGGTTACGACTCTTTGCCTTGACTCAAACTGATTAGTTACAAACGCCTCGCTTCCCTCAATTACCATCCCCAGAAGTGGGGAGGAACCAAAAAAGCGAACCCCAGAAGCAGGAAAATGAGTTCCAGTGGGAGAATCCATTTGACCCAACGTTCCCAGGGAATATCTGCCAGGGTTAGCACACCCATAGTCACAGCTGATGTGGGGATAATCATATTCCCGAAACCATCACCCATTTGATAAGCTAGAACGGCGGTTTGACGCGAAACTCCCACCAGATCTGAGAGGGGAGCCATAATGGGCATGGTAAGCGCGGCCTGTCCGCTCCCTGACGGTACAAAAAAATTGATTAAAGTCTGGGTGACGAACATGAACTGAGCAGATATCACGGGATGTAAATGAGTGATCTGAGTGGCCAAGGCATTCAACATGGTGTCGATTATTTGGCCATCCCGGGCGATAATCAGAATTCCACGCGCCAACCCAATAATCAGGGCTGTCATCACCAGGTCCTTGGCTCCTGATGCAAATGAGGTGGTTATGTCATTCACGCCCAACCTTCCAACCATACCAACCAGGATACCTGTTATCAGGAACAGGCCGGCTATTTCCTCGATATACCAATGCTGAACCAAAACACCCCAGACCAGAGTGATAATTCCGGCCACAAAGGTAAGCAGTGCTCGTTTGTGTGGTGGGGTTAAGGTTGCCGCAGTTGTATCGGATTCATCAAGATATTTAGCCCGTTTGGCAATGTCGTCCTTATACGTCAAACTCAGCGTGGGATCTTTTTTGATTTTTCGGGCATATCTCAAAACAAATAGGATGGCCACAGTTGTGGTAACAATCCAGAGCAGGAACCGATAACCTAATCCCGAGAAGAGAGGCACTTCTGCAATTCCCTGTGCAATACCAACGGTAAAGGGGTTCAAAAATGCCCCTGCGAAGCCCACGCCTGCTCCCAGGAATGGAATGGCCACGCCCACCATACTGTCG
>JAERTH010000062.1 GCA_016844955.1 Fidelibacterota bacterium
TGTCTGGGAACCATGAACTTTGGACCCCATACTTCCGAAGAAGACAGTTATGCAATAATGGACCATGCCCTGGAAGTGGGTTTGAATTTTATAGATACTGCCGATGTCTATGGATGGAAAATCGGTGAAGGAATAACAGAGCAAATAGTTGGTCGCTGGCTAAATCAAGGTAGACGCCGAGACAAAATCGTACTTGCTACCAAAGTATATGGTAAGATGGGCGAAGGGGTGAATGACAGGGGCTTATCTGCCTATCATATCATCCAGGCCTGCAATGACAGCCTGAAGCGGCTGAAAACAGATCATATCGATCTATATCAGATGCATCATGTTGATCGCAATACACCATGGGATGAAATCTGGCAAGCCATGGAAACCCTGGTTCAGCAGGGTAAAGTACTTTATGTGGGGAGTAGTAATTTTGCAGCTATTGATATTGTAAAAGCCCACTATGAATCGAAAGGCAGGCACTTTCTGGGGTTAGTCTCTGAACAGAGCCTGTACAATCTTCATACCCGTGCGATTGAATTGGAGTTAATCCCGGCTTGCCTTGAATATGGAGTTGGTTTGATTCCCTGGAGCCCACTGGCCAGTGGGTTACTGGGCGGTATACTAAATGCCTCTAACACGGTTCGCAGGCAGGAAGATTCACGCAAGGAACTACTAGCCAAGCACCTGGATCAGTTGAAAAGATATGAAGCACTATGCTCAGGAATGGGGAAACCTCCAGGGCAGGTAGCCTTGGCCTGGCTCTTGAGTCAGCCTGCAGTTACAGCCCCAATCATTGGACCAAGAACTATGGAGCAATTCAAAGACGCGCTTCAGGCACTTGATCTTGAGTTGAGTGAGACCGAATTGAGTTCGCTGGATGAAATTTGGCCGGGGCCAGGTGGGAAAGCACCTGAATCTTATGCCTGGTGATCTGATTGTCTGCTAGAATATTCCAAGCGTACGATAGTCCATTGGATCAAACGCTTTCAGATTATAACCGCAGATTAGCTGCCTGGAAGCTCCAGAATTTCACTGCCAAATCTCTGGGCAACCTGGGCCAAAAATTCAATTCAGGCGGATTCGCAATCCCCTTTTATGGATTGACCGTCGTAGCTTTAATTGGTCCAGGATCAGACTTACATCAGCAGCTTCGTGATTATCAAAATCGTATCAGAGGGGCATTACATGCCGCGGGTTTTGGACCACTGTTCAGTTTTCTTGACCCACTCTCTTTTCATATGACTATTTGTGATATTATGGCACGATCGACTCCGTTGCCCAAATCAAAATTGCACGATGCAATTAAAATGGGTCGACACTGTTTCTCCAATATTAGCAGACTGTCTGAACTCTCTTGTCAACTCACAGGTCTGGGAGTTGATGTAAGTCTACTGCAACTTATCAACTTTAATGATGAGAGCTTTCTCAATCAGTGTCTTAATCTTGAACAGCAGCTGAAGCAGGCTTTCCGTGTGGACGAAAGATCATTTCTGGGGCACATAAGTCTGGCCTATTTTGTTCAATCACCAGGGCCTGCAATTGCAAGAATCAAAGAAACACTTGAACCGTATAGCAATGAAGTACTAGGTGAATTCACACCCAGGAAAGTTAGCCTGTGCCATTTCAGTGATATGAATACCTATACACCCTTATTGTCCCTCGATCTTATGAATGGTCAGGTCGAGGATTATTCCAATACTCTCAATTCTTTAACATTGTAACCGAAAGCACTGTGAAAATCATGCATCCCTATCTGAAGATCAGCCAAACAACGGAATCTCTCATGGTCGTCGATTTAAAGAATGACCGAATGGATGGCCAAATTGCTGCCTGTGGTCTCCAGGGTGTTGTTAACCGTATGTCCTCTCAAAAGTTGTATGTGATAAATACTTATTGCTTTGACAATTTAAAGGGGGGGACAACTCAGATTCAGGTTGGGGAGCGTTTTCTGGAAACCTTGTTCCCTGATATTCCCCAGGATTTTATAGCCCCTGACTCAAACCCACACTGGCCTGGTCTGTTTAGTATACTTCACAGGTTTCAGAATGAAATCAAGGGGTTGATTATTTGGGATCCAGCCCTGGAAGGTGCCACAATTGAAGCAGCAACCACACTGGCAGGGCAGACTGATGGGCTAATCTGTTCTCCAGAGCTTGCTGAGGCCTTGCAGAACCGAAATTACCCCATTATTAAAGATTTTCGCCAAGAAGCGTTTGCCGATAATATTGCCTGCCTGGATTGGCTACTTGAAAATTGTTTTGAAAAGGCTGAAAAAAGATTTGCCTTCACCTGGTCCCATATGACAACGAATTCCCTCAGTTGGGGAGCTGCCAACAAGGATTATGTTACAGCCTTGAGGTTGTTCTCGTTTTATCTGGACATCAGAGTTGAGGTAGAAAGAGAAGCATATAAACGTGTCCTCCTCCGTTATCCACAAGGAACAGCAATTTTGGGATGGACTGATGAAAAATGGGCTGATGCATTTTTCGCACAACTCGGATATTTTATGGTGCCCTACATATCTGTTGAGAATCTGACTGTGCATGCCTCATTCCCTTCTACTAGCGGCTCTCAAGCCCCTCCCAAACCTGCTGAGGTGGTCCAGAATGGGGTCTATATAGCCATGCATGTGGCCGATGGCGACAATCTATTGCACAGCATGGTCTATGAACCTGATTGTATTATGCGTTCTGAGGCGTACGGAGCGATCCCCATGACCTGGATTCTCAATCCCGGAATGACAGACCTGGCTCCACGCTTGTTCGATTGGTACTATGAGGAAATGGGTAATCAGGAAATGGCTGGAATGCTCAGCGATGGCCATCCCTTTAGCGATCGATACACAGCATTCAAGCAGTACTGTTGTTTTTGTAGCCACTACCTCAAGGAGGCAGGGATGCTAACGCTCAAACAGATGGAAGAATCTGAAGCTGTTGCCTGGAATGTACAACCCTATGTCATGAATAGCGGCTATGCCGGTACCTGTCCCAAAGGTATCGGCGTTTATGATTATCACATGGATGGTGAGTGTTTTCATATAGGGAGTTCCAAACATACTGACGCTGAAAGCATTCGCAAACTTGTGAGAAGTACACCTGGAAAGGGACCACTATTTTTAAACATATTCTGTGGAACGGCCATTATTGATTTACCTGAAATGGTAAAAGATATTGCTGAAACATTGTGGTCCGGACAGGCACGTGATGGCGTGGAATACTTTTTCTTACGTAGCATGGATCTGGCTGCAACATATCGTGTTTCCAAGGGGTTACAGGTGGAGGCATCCATGAACCCAGCTTGTAGTGCAAGCGGTGCGTGAGTATTGGGCAAATTGTTTACAGGACTGATCATAAAAGAGAGTCTCAGAGGTTTGGGCATTCTTACCAATCATATAATATGGATTGCTAAAGAGGAACAATGGGAAGTTGGTGAGCGCGCTGTAGATTGGCAGCCCAAAGTATGGACTGCAGTCTATGTTGAAGGGCTTGAAGCTGATATCACCGATTTTTGTCAACAACTCTCAGCTTCAATTCTAGATAGGTGGTTTGCAAATTTATCGGACTCCACAAGCGAATATGTCATTTTTTGTCAGAAAATATTTGCTTATCTAAAAGGGGATGCTCATACCAGGCATATAGCTCAGGGATATGGCGCATCAATCGGTGTACCCGACCACCAGTTGGATTGGTGAATACTAAAACGCATCATGATATACTAGGAGGTTTACGTGCTAAAATTAAAAGACAAATGGGTTTGGGATTTCTGGTTATACCAGGAAGATGATCAACACCACATCTTCTTTCTCCAGGCACCGAAATCCCTGGGTGATGAGCGACATCGACATTTCAATGCCACAATTGGTCACGCCAAATCCTATGATCTCATCAATTGGGACATGCTTCCAGATGCTTTGAAACCCGGTGAGGTGGGGGCCTGGGACGATAAGGCCACCTGGACGGGTTGCACCTTCAAAAAAGGGGATACCTATTATTTGTTTTACACCGGGGTCAATGATGCAGAGAAGGGCTTAGTCCAGCGTGTCGGTGTGGCCACTTCAAAAGATTTGATTGGCTGGAAAAAACATGCGGGAAATCCTATTATTGAAGCAGACCCACAGTGGTATGAACTGCTTGATCTGGGTGCCTGGCATGATCATGCCTGGCGGGATCCCTGGGTGTTTGAATATCAGGGTCAATTCCACGCTTTTATCACTGCCAGAGTCAAACATGGTGTTGCTGATGCCCGAGGAGTAATAGCTCATGCGGTTTCAGATGATCTGTTAAATTGGAAGGTGAAAGCACCGGTAAGTGAGCCGGGAAATTTTGGTCAGCTGGAAGTCCCTCAGTTGATCGAAGTAAACTTGAAACACTACTTACTTTTTAGCACGGATAAGTTCACCCATGCACAAGCCCTTCTGGAGCGAACCCAGAAGCCACCAGTAGCTGGATTTGCCTGTTATCAGGGTGAATCACCCCTGGGACCATTCACTCACACCGATGATCCCTGGTTGTTTAGTGATGAAGACGGATCGTTGTATAGTGGAAAATTTATTGATGCCTCAGAATCTGGTTGGCGGCTCATGGCCTTTAAAAATTATGGGAGTGATGGTGAATTCATGGGTTATATCCCGGATCCGTTCATAGTCAAGAAATCATAGTCCATCAACGGTACCCCAGAGCAGTTAAATCCAGTACCAGAGCAGCGGTCCAGGAGAAATTGTCGCTACCCAAACCCTTTCCAGTATCTGGATTGAAATATTCATAAAACCCATATTGATTGACCATATCAAGGGTATCGTGTGCTAGAAGCCGGGCCAAATCTGGCCGGTTGTAGCGCTCCAGACCTTTGATAATCATCCAGTTCATGTTAATCCAGACCGGTCCACGCCAGTAGCATTCATAATCGAAGCTGCTACTATCCCTGGATTGGGTGCAGATTCCCCAACCAGGGGTGGGCCAGAATGCAGTGGATTGCAGTTTTGAAATCATGCGATCAGCCCGCTTGTGGCTTGGAATCCCGGCAAACAAAGGTAAGAACTGACTGATATTATCTGTTTGAATGGGCGAGTGGGTGCACATGTCATAATCCAGATATCTCGAGTGGTTTTCATCCCACAGTTTGGATTCAAAGCGATTCACTGTCTGTTGAATTGCTGAATCAATGGGTGCTGAGTCGTGTCCAAGAAGTTTTGAGATTTCTGAAAGGTCTTGCATGTATTTCAAATAAAGCACATTAAACAGAATGGATTGTACTTTGAATAGACCCAGCTCCGAAATCCTGGTCTGATCCCAGTTTTCCTGACCATAACGCTGGACCAGATATGAATAACGCGCATACTCATCATCAGTTGGGCGCTGGTCAGTGGGGATGCTGGTATTGTCCTTGCGCATGAAATCCGCCTTGAATTCCATTTCAAAATTATTCAAGGGCTTGTCCCAGATGGGGGAATTGTCCATGCCGCTCTCCCAGGGATGGCAGATAAATGCCAGACCCTCATTTTGCGGATCACGATCACCACTTAGAAAACGCTGTTCTCGAATCAATGCAGGATAAATCTCCTTTAGAAAGGTCAGCGCCTTCTTTTTGTGGCGGGCATGATGATATATATCCAGAGCTGCTTGGGCCACAACGGGGGGTTGGGTAATCCCGCTGGTTTTTACATGAGTGGGTGACATGCGCAAGTTCGTAGTCCAGTATTCTGGACCTGGATGATAATTTTCTGCCTCAGGATTAAAAACGATGTGGGGAATCATCCCATTTGACCACTGGGCTTGCACTAAAGATTTAAGCTCCTGCTCAGCTCTGGATTGATTTTCATGTGAAAGCCCCATGGCAATAAAAGCCGAATCCCAGTTCCATTGATGAGGGTAGAGG
>JAERTH010000063.1 GCA_016844955.1 Fidelibacterota bacterium
ATCGCCAAGGGGGTTTTAAATATTATTCCGGCCGATAACTCGAAAGTGTCCGATATCTTCCGGAATCACTGTCCGGTAAAAAACGGAATCGGTGTCCGGTAACTTCCGGAATCGGTGTCCGAAGTCCTCCGGATTTTCCAACTTAAATAGAGCAATCATATTTCCGTGCTGGATAGCAACTATTTACAAGATAACAATCTAAAATTGTCACATTTAACAGATTTGGGCCAGAAATTCTAGCAAAGTCTGGTTCATAGAGTCGGAGGTTGATGTGGTTTGAGTTAGAGGGTCTCACTTCAACCAAAGACCCCCTTGCACAATATGGGGGAATGAATGGGAATCAACGACCTCGATTAGCGTAACCCTTCTGCTTGGCAATAAGTATACCAAAAAATACTAACCTGCTTATGGCATTGTTTTTATTGCTATTGTCGCATTTTCTTGAGAAGTTAAACTATAGCTGAATTGTCATTAATAGGTTACACAGGTCACCTTTTCGAGTAATATTGTGACAGTATTCTGCTGTCCTAAAAATAGAGCACATTTCCATGGAGTCCATTGTTCACGCATATGCAAATGAAACCGGGATTTTCCCCTTCATTTAACGAGATCGAATCATGCTATTCCTCGACAATTGGATAACTCGAGGTGAGTGGCATCCATTTGTGCGACATCAGCTCGCTGTATATCATCCCATTTGCACCAAATTTTATTACTCTGGCATCATAACCAAGAACGTTCAGCCACGCGCTCAACAAGGATGTTGTCTGCCCTGTCCAGCAAAAGGGTGTAATCGTCATCGAAGGATCTAACAGGTTAAGTGAATTTTCGGTTATCGAGAGTGTACCAGGCGTCACTTGATATGCTCCATCTATATGGCCATACATCTCATAGTCAGCCATGCCCCAGTAGGATATAACCTGATAATTTGCTGGAGAATCGAGAGGATATATCGTTGGAACTCCTCTAAACCCCTCTTCCTGGAGTGATTCTACCCGCTCCGCCAGGATCGCGGCACCATCACTAAAATCTGAAAGTATCACCGGGTTCGAATATCCTGAAGGGGTTGCTGGAGCAGCAGTTGTCACCCAGTTTGCATGACCAACTGCCATATCGCCCACATTCCCCGTCCATACGTCAAACATTGCATGCCAACTGGCCATTCCCCACTTTAATATTTTTGCATCCGAATAGCCACTCAAGCGGATGGCAACCAGTATATACGCCTCGGACATGCCAGAATAACCAACCACAAGAACAGGTAAATTGCTGGTATTTTGTGCTTCGATTGTTGTAACAACATCAGCATAGCTACAATTGATAGCACCCAGGATATGCCCCTGCGCAAAATTATCGGCTGAGCGAATATCAATTATAAAATAATCCAGTTCATTCCCATAAACGTTTGCTGCAGTGGTTATCCAATTAGACATGACTGAAGTTATATCCATGTCGTTCTCAAGCATATAGTTTGTCAAAATCTGGAAGGTCGTCTGAACATTGTGGCGATTCCGTGAGCCAAGTCGGGTTTGTCCCAGCGTGTCACTCACCTCAATCCAGAAGGAATACTCCACCGTATTGCTGTACTCCGTCATCACATGGGAGGTGGTGGCTTTGTCACTATAGGTGGCAAGAGTATCTTTAAGACTATTGTTATCTATTGAGTATAGAATCTTATAGCTCAAAAAATCACCGTCCGTGCATTCTTCCCATGTTATCTGTACACCAGATTCAATAGTGCTGATTGAGAGAATTTCTATTTCAGAAGGGATTGGATCCAGGGCTGAAGCGACAATTCCACCCTCCTGCATTAACCCCAGATCATCAGTCACGACGATGCGATAATACTGGTATATCAGGGGATCCACATCAGGATCGGTATAGCTTGTATTGGCTATGTTGTTCTCAACATGGAGGATGGTAGTTTCGCTGAAATCAGACTGTAGGGATTTTTCCAGCGTATAGGTTGAAAAATCAGTATCAGTGGATTGAGGCCAGCTAATTGTGAAGCCCCCATCTTCATAAACAATTGAACTTATTTCCAATGCCTGAGGATATGCCGAGGTGTTGTCCACTGTAACAGTTACCGGGTCACTATCTGTCGTATTGTCCTCCCCATCATAGGCTCGAACGGTAATAACATGTTGTGAGCCATCACTGTAAGCTATTGTATTCCATGTCATTGAATACGGTTCCGTTTCATCAATTTCATCTGACGAAACGCCATCAATCCATAGCTCAACTTTCTCTATGCCCACATTGTCCGATGCTACACAGGTAACATTCACGATTTCAGAGACAGAGCTCCCATGTGCAGGATAGGCCACAGATACTGACGGAGCTGTGGTATCTGGTTCTTCACAGCTAAAGAGTATTATCAGGCTGCAAGCCAGGATCAACCTAAAGTGTAGATTTATATAATGCATTTTCCCTCCGACGATTTAATTGCCCATAACTACTTATTATTCATGTACTTTCGAGATAACACCTGGTGACCAGGCTATTCATTTTCCTCTAATAGCGCAACCTTAAATTCTCATATTCCCGCTCACGGTCTATATTTCCCTCTAATGTCTTCTGAGTTGCCGTATCGGGTGAATAATACTTGATCCTCGCTTGATATTCACTCACTACATTGTAAAAGTAATCTGAGCTGTTATAGAGGAGGTCAATTACTTCCTCATAGCCTTCCAGCTCGGGATATTCCATGAGATCACCCCAATTGAGGTAAAAAGATTCCGATTCAAGTGTTGGATTAGCCTGTGTGAGTGCACTGGGAAGTGTCGGTAACGAATAGTGTGTAACATTCACAGGAGAATAAACGTACCAGTAATGGGAATATCCCGCGGTGACCCACACGGATCCTATTTGATCAAAATTCAAATTGGTTGGATTTATCTGGAAATCATCAGGAGTAGTCGATACAAAATCAAAATCTGAATCCAACTTTGAGATCGAACTGGGAATATCTCCGTAAACGGAATTGTAGTAATAATAATCGCCATTATCGTAATCATATGCATACATGCTAGTTCTAAAATCGCTGAACATACCAGGAGGGAAACTTACTACCACTGAGGCCATAGGGTCATTAAGGAATCGCACGTAATCAAGTAAGTACCTTTCAGCATAATGACTCCCTGCTATGGGATACCCATACAGCCATACGCGTGTCCCAGATGCAAGTCCCTGTAAATCGAGTACCTGCGTACCTGTCGCACTCATGTTGCTCAGATCCACAACTCTTGAACCTACACTAACATCATCTACAAAGATGTATGTTGGGTCAGAAAAGGCATTGTTAACTTTTAAATATATAGAGCTCGGATCCTCGTATAACCCAAGAGACATCGGGGAATACAGAGATCCAGTAGATGATCTGCTGGATCTTGGGGAGGACAAAGTATACCCCTCACCCTCAGGAATATTCTGAAATTCAATTTCAACATCGCCAATGCTGGATCCACTCATGCTGGTCCCTTTAAAAGTCCAGGCAGAGCCGGTTGGGATACGCAGATTGGTTCGCAATACCATTCTGCCATACTGATCTATCGCAGCAGTGGTCACCGTTATATGGCTTGGGATGGGTGCTAAACCTTCTGGCGCTTCAATTTCGAAGCTTGCATTACCAGTCCATGACGCTTGAGCCAACAAAGCCCCATTGGAATCAGAAATAAAAATGAAACCTTCCCCACATTCCTCGCAGAGCCAATCATTGGTGAAACTGGCGCTAAAGAGGTAGGAAGCCTTATAATAAACCTGGATATTGCTCAAGGAGGTTAAGCCCCATTGGTCCTGAGTTTCAACCTGGTAATATCTGTATTCATCTTCAACCAGCGATGATATAGTATAACTTGTGTCACTGGCATCAGATAAGCTATGAAGAACGGTACTATTACTCATATCTGGCTCCAGAGACTCATACAAAGTGTAACCAGCAAAATCACTGTTTCGATTCTCAGACCAGGATATGGTATACGAGTCTTCACCCATCTCTATGGGATAGATATAGGCCGAGTCTGGATATGCCTCTGTCTGATCAACAACAGCCGTAATAGGCGCACTGTCAGCTATATTGTCTGCGGTGTCATAAGCTCTGACAGTTAGGACATGATACGAGCCATCGACATAGGGTGTGGTATTCCAACTAAAAGAGAAGGGCTCAGAGTCATCCAATAAGGAGGTAGCCACGCCATCAACCCACAATTCTACATGATCAATACCCACATTATCAGTGGCAACGCAAGTCACTACCACTTCCTCAGCGACCGTAGTTTCATTTGCCGGATAGGTCACGGCTACTGTGGGTGGTGTGGTATCCGGTTCCTCGCAAGCGACAAGAATGAATATCAGTATCATAAATACAAAGCTAAGTGAAGTAAAAAATTTGGCCATTTCAATTCCTCTGGTTTTTACACTTCATTGATGTTTATTTTTATCTGTCCGGTTTCAGTCAGGTTTTTCCGTGCCTTGAAACTGATGAATTTTCCGCTCAAGACGTTTCCTTGTCTGCAGGCTTAACTCAGCCTCAGACAGACGTTGCGGGGTCGGCCGTTTTTGAAGACTATAATATCCATCTCCAACTTCAATATTTTCATCGTAGTAAATTCTGTCGTTCATGTAGAAGAGATACCCCTGTCCATCACCGGTCATGTTTCCGCTTACTCCGGCTTCAGGAATCGGCCCATTAATGGGTTCTACACGAATATATTCTAGATATCCGTCGTGGGTAAAGATTGATCCAGGAAAGGTAATGGAATTACCGGTTACGAATTCCTCGAGATAATCCCAATGCCAATATCCATTTTGGTCCCGGTACTCATATTCACATTCAACGGCATAAAAATCAGCATTGCCGGCCCAGGAAATGGTAAAGGGTTCCCCCAAGGCCAGGGAAGTGTATTCACTTAAGGTCAGGTAGGCTAATTCCTGAGGAAGATTGATTGCACCACTTACCGTACCGATAGATGTTTTTATTTCGACAGTCAGGGGACTAAAACCTGAAGTAATCATAGCATTACCATCTCCATCAAAATCACCAAAAGAAACATATCCGAGATATGGACGTGCATATTCATCTCCTACAAAGGAGACACTATTTAGTTTTAAATAATCAAAAGCAGGAAATGGATCAGCAAATACCACTCCGCCAACACTCGTATTCTCGATCTCAAGGTCATCACCAGTTTCATAATCATAGTAGTAATCGTCATGATCAGCATACACAAACATAATCTGACCATCGGCTACTCCTTCAACAAAAACGCCTAATGTTCCAATATCCTGACCTCCATTCCCGTCATCAACCATGCAGGTGATTGAGTAGTGGCCCATGGTATCTGGAGCTGCCCAATACGCTGAAAAACCTGAAGCTGATAAAGTACCGCCCGAGCACTCCCAGGTGTATGTCAGATCATTTTCATCAGGATCCACAGCCGTACATAACAGGTTTGTACCTTCACCGGGGGCAAGCACAGTTTCCGTAATAGTCAGACTTGATATCACGGGTGCTTGATTTTTTTCTGGCTCAGTTGCGGTTTCACAGGCGAATAGCCCCATCAATAAAAGGATAAGGATTAATCTCGATTTCATAGCTACCTCATTATTCTTTCTTTGGCATTTATTGTTTATGGCGATTTCTCGAAAGCCATAAACATATCAGTCACATCCCGAATGTATATTTGCCAGGGTAGGCCGGATACGGTTTCCAATGAAGTGATATCAGTACCATATCTGATCTCGAGATGCGTCGGAGCGTATGGATCATCCAGGGTCAGTGTCCCTTCAATGTCATAGATTGCACCGTCGATCAAAATTGTAGTGAAATCGGGGTTAACATCCCATGCACCGGCATCAACGATTGAGACCAATTGATGAGGTTCCCCCAATATTGCTGCTGGATAGGGTAGATTTCCTGCTAGCTCGAATGTTTGATCAGCATTTAGCAAAATTGTGAGTTGAACTCCCAGCGATGAAAAATAACTCCAATCACCAGTACCCTGGGTCAAAACACTTCCATAAGGATATCCCATCTCTGTTAGTGTACTATCAGCCAGGTAGTAGCTTGTACTTTGAATCATATCGACAAGTTGCCATTCACCTACCATTGGAGCAACTACACTCGAGACAACGATCTCACTAGCAGAGGATTGTTCCCAGAAATCTTTGGTCAATACCTGATAGTATATTATGTCTTGTCCTGCTGATTCAACTGTGAAAGCCGTATCACCTGCACTGGTCGTCGAATACAATTCTGTAGAATTACTCATGTCCTCAGCATCAGATGCATAGAGTGTATATGATTCAAAATCTGCCTCTTTGTTCTTAGACCACTTTATCGTTAAAGTTTCTTCGCCAAATACCAGAGGGTGTATTGAAGCAATGGCGGGTGGAGGATCCGGAGGATTGTTCATCGAAGCACCCTGGGTAGATAATCCATAAACATCTACCACTACTACCTTGAAATAGTTTTCAATAGTAGGGTCAAACTCAGAAATTGAATGTGTCGATTGACCCTGATCATGAACCTCCGCTATTTTCCCAAAGTCAGTGGCATTTATACTGGAGAGAAGTTCGTACCTTAAAAAATCGGTCTCTGCAGACTCACTCCAGCTTATGATCATTGAAACCGTATCATATTCTATGCTTTTCACATCAACGGCCTGAGGATAGGCATCTGTCTGATCAATGGTAATGGTTACTGGATCACTATCTGTGGTGTTACCTTCAGCATCATATGCCCTGATAGTCAACACATGTAAGGAACCATCAACTTGTTCAGTTGTATTCCAGACCATTGAATAGGGCTCGCTTTGATCAGTTTCATCGGTTGATACACCATCAACCCATAATTCCACCTTTTCAACACCCACATTATCTGAGGCTACACAGGTAACATTCACAATTTCTGACACTGAGGTGCCATTTGCCGGGAATGCTATTGCTACCGTGGGTGGGGTTGTATCCGGTTCCTCACAGCTCACAAGAAAGAGGCCGAAAGTCAGGATGATTATTAAGTTCACAATGTAGCGTAACATTATTCCTCCAATGTTTGGTTTTAACTGTTCGTTAAAAACTTGGCTGCCATTTCCTTTCGATAGCAATGCATTTCATTTGTGTAATAGCAACATTTCCTCAAAATACAGAAATTGACTGGTTTCACTTCATGTCACCAAACCCAACTCATAGGGTTTGTTGGAGCATTTAGACAATCTCTGTAAGCGCATAGTGTTAAGACTAGAGTCCCAATTTTGCTTCAGCATATGTCAGAAGCCCATTTAAGTATCCCGGATTATGGATACCCAGACTTCCATCTTCCTGCACCACCATGTAGTTCCAGAATGCCTTAAATTCATCCTCTGAAACAGTACTTATTCTTGGATAATAATGGCTATCGTTTTGTTGGAGAGCTCCAGCTGAAATTAGCGCAACGGCAATTGCGTTCATACGAGCACTAACGCCATCCTGAAATGCCCTCGTGAATGACTCCATATCGGTGATGGCACCATGACAGTTGGTACAATTTGCCAGATTCGGTACAAATGAGTGCCCTCCCTCTGTCAGTGTGGTTTCACCCATGTGGCATCGCACACAACCGATATTAGAGTGAGCTCCTATACCACTGGTACCATAGCCTCCCAGTCCCATTAATGTATTCGCCTGTGGTCCCAAATGCGGACCGGCATGCGAACTGTTGATATAGACAGAACCACCGGGCACAAGAAAAAGCAGCGAATCATTTCCATTCACATCATGGGTCCATACAGAATCTATTGATTCATAATAATCGTACCCTCTGCGAGCCTGGTGACAATTCGCGCACAAGTTTGATCGTCCTGCAAGGTCCAATGTAGTTCCATCTACAAGCAGGGTAATAGCTTCTATTGTTTGTAAGGGTGCACTGATATCATCTTCCAGACTCCTGTGATCGCCATGACATGTACCACACTTGAATGCGGATGGATACGCAACATCTTCATCTCCATAACCGGCGACATAGTCTATAAATCCTTCGTGGGAATGACAGCGAGCACAACTGGCACGGCTACCGGCATATCCGACATATGACCCGGCATAGTGACCTGATAGGGCAAACAACTCATCAATGGAGGCCATATTGGCTCTAGTGTGACAACTCAGACAAGTCAAGTTACCGTCAGCACCATCTTGTCCATCTTGTCCATCTTGTCCATCGACCCCATCGGATCCATCGACACCATCTGAACCATTTTGGCCATCTTCACCATCTTGTCCATTGGTACCATTGATTCCATCTGAACCATTTAGTCCATCTTGTCCTGCTGGACCCGCTGGACCTGGAGGTCCCTCACAGCTAACCGTAAAAATCAACATCAATCCAACCATCACACCTGAAAACAACACACGTTTCAACATCACAAGACTCCCCTTTTCAATTTTGCAGCGGCTATAATTTAAAAATTTATTCAACCAGCATTTTGCCTTCAATCAAATAATCCAAACGGTTCAAGTGAATAGTCCTTGAAATTGTTAATTCTCTAAAAATATGATAGATGGGTGGAAAAATTTCTGCCCCCAATAAAATTTACCTGGAAGAAGATAACCGGTATTTTGCCTTATCCAATTTCGTGACCTTTCAGGTCGTCTTTCAATGCAACTTAAATGTATCTAGGAAACTCATTAGCCGTCAGGCCAACCTTTAAAAGTGGGAACGAAAACCCCTGAAACAAAATGAGACCGTTCTCCCGGTCTCATTCAATTTTTGTATGTTATAATTCTGATTCAGAGTGCTCTAAATTACCAGCAGATGGAACCTCCAACTTTGATGGCATATTCATCCTGAAAAGCATTAGTCAGTACCACTGAAACTTTCAGTCGCTCCCCTGAACTGATATTTAAACCAGCATTAAAATCGAAACGATCACCAAAATCTCTGATCGCGGGATATTCATATCCATCAACATGATCGATATCTGTTTCATCTCGAGTGACAACACCGTCTTCTTCCACAACCAGGTGATATTCATCAACCACCACATCATACGACTCCTTCACACGCACACGCTCATACACTTTGGTCAAGCCAACCTGGACACCCATAGCAGGAATAACCTGATACTCAATTCCTAGCGGGGCAGCCAGTGTGGTACGCCACTGATGTTGCTGCCACAAGAAGGTCTTAGTGTCGTTTTGGGTGGCTTCATACTCGTTATAATCATAACCATAGCCATCATTGGAGTTGTAGGCATATTTCTCCCCAGTAAAGGGTTCATTGGCATCCTGGGTGCGATCATAATGCTCAAGATAAATGCCACCGTAAAACTTTAGTGCTGGTTGGAGCTGCCAGTCTACGCCGCCACTCAACTGGAAAAACCCTGATTCGTAACTGCCAGTGCCAGTTCGCTCAACCTCCATCAGGGAACGGGAAGCATATCGTCGCCATACATTGTCATAGGTTGTGAAATACTGGTAGCGATAGTCACTACGGCGAAGCATGCTCTCAGATTCAGCAAGGTCTGCAGATCGCCATTCTGCCGAGCCAGCATATCTGAAGGTCATATTATCATTGCCTGGCAACTCCGCCAGGAATCTGAGATAATAACCAGTTCCATCGTACATCCATTCCTTCTCCGACCTGGAATAGTTTGTGGATTTGTAGATATTGGTGTCGACTGTACTGGGATTGTCATCTGGATTAAACTGAAGTGAAAAATGGCGAGATGTATCCAATTGGTTAAACGTTCTTTCCAGACTACCGTTGATCATTCCACCATTGATAGAAAATCGTTTTTGTGCAGGTGTAGTATAAGCGATTCCCAGATTGACATCATTCATATCTGTGGATTGGATACGCTCAAGATCATTGTCCCAATAGCTCTCATATTCATCGGACCAATCCGAACGATCATTGAAATTATAATCCCGATAATTGCCGTCAACTGCTGCTCTCACTATGCCTACCCTGGCACCGGCTGTCAAACGTTGTGAGATGGCTTTTGAAAGGAAAAAATTTACCTGGTGCTCATGGCTGATACTTTCATCATCACCTGTCTCCTTGAGGCGATAGTCATCATATGCTACTGAAGATTCGGCATCCTCATAGGCGGCCCCCATTGCATCATAGAAACGGTAATTATCAAAGGA
>JAERTH010000064.1 GCA_016844955.1 Fidelibacterota bacterium
ATTCAGAAGTGGCCATGGGCCATGGGCGGTGATTATCCATGGTGGAAATATTACCAACGGCCCGAACCCAAGATGCAGGAAATGGTGGAAATTGAGAAGCGCAGCGGAACTGTTGAAAGCGCAGCCTTTATGTTCAGTGTAAGCCGGACTGCCTATTTTCAGAACAACTCCATGGAAAACCTGCCCATTGTGGCTGTTTCTCATAATTATACTCAGGTGATGCCCTTTGATTTGCAAAGCGGGCGCTACTTCACCCGCCTTGAATCGCACTCGGGCAAAAACATCGCCATTATTGGTGCTGATGTGGCTGAAAGCCTCTATCCCGGCATGGATCCCATCGGAAGAAAAATAAAAGTCTTTGGCAGAAAACTGGATATCATTGGCGTAATCAAGAAAGAAGGTGATGATGTTTTTGGCAACTCCAGTGATAACTGGATCATCATTCCTGCCAATTATGGAAGGAACCTCATTGACATCCGAAATATTGGTTGTACCATCATAGTCATGGCCAAACCCAATATCAGTAACGACCAGATGAAAGACGAGCTGACAGGCATCATGCGCTCCATAAGAAAACTACCGCCGAGGGCAGATGATAGTTTTGCCATCAACGAAACCGATATAATTTCCAAAGGATTCGATCAGCTATTCGCTGTTATTGCCATGGTAGGGTGGATTATTGGAGGATTTTCATTACTGGTTGGAGGATTTGGTATTGCCAATATTATGTTTGTTTCAGTAAAGGAACGTACCAACCAGATCGGGATTCAAAAATCCCTGGGAGCCAAAAACTATTTTATTTTGTTACAATTCCTCTTTGAAGCTGTTTTTCTGGCCATCATGGGGGGTGTTGTGGGCTTATTGATTGTTTACGCCCTGACCCTAATTGTGCGGGCAGCCTTTGATTTCGAATTGATTCTTTCCTTCGGCAACATCAATCTTGGATTGGTAATCTCGGGCCTCATTGGCCTGGTATCAGGATTTATTCCGGCCTGGTCTGCTTCAAAGTTGAATCCGGTGGATGCCATGCGCTCCAATTTTTAAAAAAACCGCTTCCTTTTGTGTCAGCGCAAAGACTTTTTCTTAAAAAGGTTTGATTTCCTTATAGTTAGATGTAGTCAGCATCAGACAAGCTAAATAAGCACAATATGCCCGGGAAAAGACTACTTATTTGGCTATCTTTACAAGTTAAACTAGCAGGTGATGGTTAAGCGATGGGTGTTGAATAAAACTGATGATTCTGAGAAGGTTGGAGAATTGTCCCAAGCGCTCAACATCAATCAGGGTCTGGCTAACCTGCTTGTACAGAGAGGGATCTCCACATTCGAAGAATCCAAACTGTTTTTCCGCCCCGAATTGACTCAATTGCACGATCCATTTCTGATGAAAGATATGGACAAAGCTGTTGAGCGCATTCTGGTGGCCATGGACAAGGGTGAAAAAATCATGGTTTATGGCGACTATGATGTGGATGGCACCACCGCAGTATCTTTGGTGTATTCCTTTCTGAAACATATATACCGAAAAGTCGAATTTTATATTCCCGATCGTTATAATGAAGGTTATGGCGTTTCATATATAGGCATTGATGCTGCTGTTGCCAATGGCTTTACATTGATGATCACTCTGGATTGTGGTATTAAAGCCGTTGAAAAGGTGGTTTATGCCAAAGAAAAGGGTCTGGACATCATTATTGGTGACCACCACCGTCCCGGAGATACCGTCCCGGATGCCGTGGCAGTACTTGACCCCAAACAATCCGATTGTCATTATCCCTTTAAGGACTTATCAGGATGTGGGGTTGGATTTAAGTTGATACAAGCACTGGCACAAAAACACATTATTCCTGAAGAAAGGGTTTTTGAAGGCCTCGACCTTGTAGCTGTAAGTATAGCGGCAGATATTGTTCCGATCATTGGTGAAAACAGGGTGCTGGCCTATTATGGTCTCAAACAAATCAATCATAATCCAAGGGTAGGGGTGCGTTCCTTGCTCAAATCTGCAGGGCTGGAAGAAGACCTGAGGTCGGATACATTCTTTGAACGTGAATTGAATATTAATGATCTGGTGTTTTTACTAGGCCCCCGTATCAATGCGGCAGGCCGCATCGAAAGCGCCACAGATTCTGTGCGATTGTTGATTAGTAATAACGAAGATTATGCTGAGAAACTGGGTCATCAAATCAATGAACTAAACGACACCAGGCGTGATCTGGATACCAATATAACCCAGGAAGCCATCGGAATGCTCAATGATATGAGCAAGGTTTCAGACAAAAGAACAACGGTCGTATATAAGGAAGACTGGCATAAGGGAGTCATTGGTATAGTAGCTTCAAGACTAATAGAAACTAAATACAGACCCACCATAGTTCTGACTCAGTCCAGTGGATTAATCACAGGTTCTGCCCGCTCCATTAAAAATTTCGATGTGTATGATGCCATTGATTCCTGTAGTGATATTCTGGAGCACTTTGGCGGTCATACTTATGCTGCCGGATTGGCTTTGAAGCCTGAAAACCTGAATGCGTTTATTGAGCGTTTTGAAAATTATGCTCAGGAGCGCCTAACTGATGAAATGCTTGTTCCGGAAATAGAGATTGATGTGGAATTGTATGTGAGTGATATCAGCTTTAAGTTCTATCGCATACTGAAACAATTTGCGCCCTTTGGACCCGGTAATATGTCTCCTGTGTTCCTCACCAAAAATGTTATCGACACGGGTTATGCAAAAGTTGTGGGAAAAAACGGGCAAAAACATTTGAAGTTTTCAGTGGTTCATCCCGACAGAACAGGAAACCCCATTCCTGCCATAGGTTTTAACCTTGGT
>JAERTH010000065.1 GCA_016844955.1 Fidelibacterota bacterium
CACCATCCCTCTGGTTATTTTAGGGCTCTTAACGATAAAAGACCGGAGATACATTTAATGGGCACTAAGACTTATATAAATCGATCTGAAGTTAAAAACTACCTGGCAACTACTGACCCCAACGTATTGAACTATATCGAGCAATGCGAGGTTCAAATAGATAAACTGGCTGAAATTGGCTATCAGCTTTCAAAAGAACGAGATTTGCCAACATTGCTCAATCTGATCATCGAAGAAGGTATGCGCATAACCAATTCTGATGGCGGAACCTTGTATCTGGCCACCGATGATAATCGCTTGGCATTTGAGATCATGAAAACAAAATCTCTGGGGACAGATATGGGGGGGACCAGTGGTACACCCATCCCGGATCAGATTTACCCCGTGAAGATGTACACACCGGAAGGTGAGCCTAATTATCATAATGTCTCTGCATATGTTGGTATCACAGGCAAGACGCTGAATATTCCAGATGCTTATGAATGTACAGATTTTGATTTTTCTGGTGCCAAAGGTTTTGATGAGCGGTTCGGCTATCGCTCGAAATCTTTCCTCACCATTGCCATGAAGAATCATGAGAATGATCTTATCGGTATACTACAGCTTCTGAATGCAACAGATCCAGCCACGAATGAAATCATTCCCTTTTCAGAAGATATGCAGAATCTGATAGAATCTCTGGCAAGTCAGGCAGCCGTGGCTATTACTACCGTGCGCCTTATCGAAGGACTGGAAACGCTATTAGAATCATTTATTCAGTTGATTGCCGACGCCATTGATGAAAAATCACCCTATACTGGCGGACACTGCTCCAGAGTACCAGCCCTGGCTATCATGCTGGCCGAGAAAGTCAACCAGACTGATGATGGTCCATTTGGAGATGTTCAATTCTCCAGAGAAGATATGGATGAGTTGAGAATAGCGGCCTGGCTCCATGATGTGGGCAAAATTACCACACCAGAGTATGTGGTTGACAAAGCCACTAAGTTGGAAACTATTTATGACCGTGTCCATGAAATGAATACACGCTTCGAGGTTCTCAAACGCGATGCAGAAATAGAATGCTTGAAAGCCATTGCCCAGGACCCATCCCAAAAAGCAGAGCTGGAGCTGCAAAAAGTTGCCCGCTTGACTCAGCTCGAGGATGACCAGAAATTCCTCAATGAATGCAATACCGGTGGTGAATTCATGGCCGGTGAAAAAAAGGATCGAGTCAAGGAAATCGCGAAATATCAGATTGTGCTGGATGGCAAACAGCAAGATCTGTTGTCAGAGGATTGGGTCATGAATCTGAATATCTCTAAGGGCACACTCAACGACAGAGAACGCGAAAAAATTAATGATCATATTGTGGTCACCATCGATATGCTTGAAAAACTACCCTTCCCCAAACACCTCAAACGGGTCCCAGAGTTTGCCGGTGGGCACCATGAAACAATGATTGGTACGGGGTATCCCAAGAGATTGACCAAGGCCGACATGTCGGTTCAGGCACGTATTATGGGTATTGCTGATATTTTTGAAGCACTTACCGCCAGTGACCGCCCCTACAAAAAGGGCAAGACGCTCTCCGAAGCCATGCGAATTATGGGCTTCTTCAAGGCTGATCATCACATTGATGCTGACTTGTTTGACGTTTTCCTTTCTGAAGGGGTTTTCCAGGACTATGCCGACCAATTTTTGGATGCCAAGTATATCGATGAAGTAAATATTCAGCAGTACCTGGAGATACAACCCAAGCCTCTGGATTAGATTATTTAAAGTTACAAGTACAACACAGGGAGATGGTTATGGAACTAAGACCCGATGTCAGTAAACTTATGCGTCGCGAGATGTTCACCTATCTCACAATCTCTGTAGTCATAATTCTCTCTTTTCTAATTATTCAGATTCTGGTTGTGAACCTTGATAGTGAGGTGACGAATTCAGAATTCATCAAATATGTCTGGTCCTGGGTTGCGGGATTTCTTCTGTTTATGTGGGTGATCGTACCCTGGTTTCAATATCTATGGATTACCAGACTTAGCTACTCTATTGAAGATGAAAGGGTGGTAATCCACAAGGGTATTATCGTCAAGAAAAGTGTGAGCATTCCATATGCGGCCATTACTGATTTTACCTTGAGTCGATCACTTTATGAACGCTGGTTGGAAATTGGTACCATCTTGATCCAAACGGCAGGCCAGGGAGTTCAAGCGGGTGGTCACGAGGGCCGCATGGAGGGCTTGGTCGATTTTGAAACGCTCCACTCAAGCCTAAGGGCAAGAGTCAAAGCCATCCGGGGAACCGGACAAGGAGATCAAGCAATGGAAACTCCACCCACTGATCTGGATGGGAATGTCATGCAAGCCATCCTTGATGAGGTCAAAAAGATAAACAGGAAGCTGGATTAACAAGTTTACCTGTTGACATTTACCCTGACTTGAAGCTCAGGGACAATAGTTTCACAAAATATGATCAATTAATCGCGGCTAAAATGTAGTCTCAAATATGGTGTGTATAAACTGACGAAGGCTCTAGACCTGTATAAGGTTGGCATCTATTTTGGTCGCTTGAGAAAGGCTCTCAAGAAGAAGGTCAGCACCGCAAAGTGTAACACCAATCCCAGACCAATATCCATCCAGACCAGGGAACTGTTTTCATTGCTGTGAATAAACGCTTTGGCAATCCAGAATGAAGGCATCCAGGCTGTAATCCAGTGCCATGGGGAATGCCACAGGAAGACAACGGGAACTGCCAGATACATAATCCCCAATAGTTTGCTGAAAGCCAGGCCTTCCACCTTGTTGTCGGCATAAGATACCAGAAAGAGTGCCCCGATAGCTGCTTCCAGGGCAACCATGACAGCAATAAATGGGGTGTGAATCAGATGCAGCTCAACCAGTCCAGTACCGTGAAGCAATAACAAGAAGAAGCCGGCACTGAAGAGCATGGGCATCTGCAGTTTATATGTCAAATAACCTGTTTTTTTCAGCGGGGTGATTGAGATAAAGCTGATAATATCTTCATCCCGCTCATCCAGCATGAGAAATCCAAAAATCATCCCAAACAACATACTGGGGATCAGACTCAGAAATCCCAGCGCAAATAGTCGGTACTGAGAAAGATCAAAATCAAAGCGCTCCAGGATAAGCACTTCCAACAAAGGGAAAAGGTATAGCAGGAGTAGAATGGCAATAGGACCAAAAACTGCCATCACCAGTGTAGAATCGCGGAGAATGTTTTTCAGATCACCCCGTGCCAGGGTTGCAATTACCTTTTTCATCAGGCGGGGTGTCTCACATGCTTTTCAAAGCGGTAATAGGCCAAATAGGCGAATACCAGCGTCCAGAGCAGCAGGCTGATGGCGGCATAAAGCTTTGCAGTCAGGCTGTAAGCATTCCCGATGACATCCAGTAGTATGAGGGTTGATTTGGTTGGAAACAGATAGAATAAGGGTGTATCAAAAAGACCAAGGTGGCCCAATAAAGGTAAGCTGATGAAGAGTCCCATACCCAGTGCGCGGACAAAATAATCATTCACATGTTTGGCTTTCGTGGCGAAAACAATCCCGAACAGTGTGTAAATAACCGAGCTCAGGATCAAACCCCAGATAAACCACAGGAAATTCTGAACAGGTATGGCAGCCCCCACCAGGACTATTAAAGCAGAGAGTGTAGACAGAATGAGAAATGATATGGATTTTGACAGAAGGTATTCTGAAAGTCTCAGAGGGGTGACAAACAGACTCTCTGTAATATTCTGCCCCCGCTCCAGGAGAATGATGGCACCAATAAAGAAAAACCCCAGGGTGCAGATATCAGTAAACAGGATCAGTGTAAGGGCGGAATGAACCATTTCATCAGGCAGAAACCGAAGTACCACGATATACATTACTGACAGGATAGCATAGACATAGTAAAACCCATGTCTGAACTGAAAGCGCATATCCTGACTGATGGCTGTGGTGAGTCTCACGCCAGGTTGCGTCCTGTGGTCTTTACGAAAACATCTTCAAGACTGGCTTCACGTGAATGAATGGTTTCGATGTAGTGTTGCCTGAGGATTTCTTGAAAACGCGCATCCCCACCAACCTCATCCATGGAGAACGCGTCCTTTTTGAGGGCTTCACCTTCCCGGTACTCGACTTCCAAATTTCGTTCACCATGTTGCAGCTTGAGCTCCCTGGGCGCATCAATCAGACTCACATGGCCATCAACGATAAATGCCACCCGGTCACACAGGGTGTCGGCAACATGCATGTCGTGGGTGGTGATGCAGACTGTTTTGCCTCTTGCCTTTTCAGCCAATATCAGAGATTCCATTTTGCGCAGATTCACCGGATCTAATCCCGCGGTGGGCTCATCCAGAAAAATTAACCGGGGATCGTGAAGCAGGCTGCGACAGAAATTTAAGCGTACTTTCATACCTTTTGAAAAATCACTCACCCGGGTGTTGCCATCCTGTTCCAGACCCACAGCTGCCAGCAATTCACGAGGGTCTCTGGTGGTACCAGCATAAAAATTACTGAAGAAGTTCAGGTTCTCCAGGGCTGTAAATTTCGAGTAGAGGTTGGGTGTTTCAAACGCCACACCGATGTGCTCATAAAAATCGGAATTCAGCGATTTCAGATTCTGGTTATTGACACTGACATCCCCTTGAAAGTTTTTGAGTATTCCGATAAGTATCTTTTGGGTAGTGCTTTTGCCGGCACCACTGGGACCCAGAAATCCGAAGACTTCTCCCTCTTCAACCTCAAATGACAATCCAGTCAGCGTGAGTTGGTCATTTCCAGGATAAGTGAACTTTAGATCGTTAACCTTGATCATAATGTCTCGTACTAATTTTTTATATACTAATTATCATCCAGCAGTCGAATACCGGATGGCTCCAGTTTGATGCGTCGCTTTTTATAGAGGCTGCCCAGCGAGCGCTTGAAGACTTTCTTGCTTAGCCCAAATTCAGCATAAATGACATCAGGTGGGGTTTTATCGGTCAGGGGTAGGAAGCCGTCATTATCTTTAAGTGCATCCAGGATTTTTTGACTGGCAGCATCTACAGGTTGGATTCCAGGTTTTTGAAGGTTGAGATCAATTTTTCCGTCATCACGAATTTTCTTGATGTAACCTACCAGTTTTTGTCCCTGCTCCAGAGGTTGAAAGACTTCATCCTTAAACAAGAGCCCCCAATGTTCATTTTCGACGATGGCTTTGTATCCGAGATCGGTGCGACTGACGATAAATAAATCGACTTCCTCGCCCTCTTCATAGCGGGGCTTTTCATCGCTGAGGAATTTATCCAGTTTGGTGCTGGCAGCAATGCGGTTACTGACACGATCCAGGTATGTATATACAACATACTGGCGGTTCTTGAGCAGTTTATGACTCTGCTCTCTAAAAGGGACCAGGAGGTCTTTGGGCAAACCCCAATCCAGAAAAGCGCCCATGTCATTGTTGTCGATGACCTTGAGCAGGGCAAATTCACCAACCTGTGTTTTGGGTTGTCTGGAAGAGGCTACAATGATATCCGAAGAGTCGAAGTAGATAAACACCTGTACAGTATCGTCGATTTTTGTACCAGGCGGGACTTCCCGTTTAGGGAGCAAAATATCGCCCAGTTCTTCACCATCCAGATACACACCAAAATCCACCTCGCGTAGCACATGAAGTGTATTCATTCTTCCGATTTGAGACATGTTGACCTTTCTTTTTGTGTCATTGAAGATAAGGTGAGTAGAAAAAAATGAACGTGGTTTTTATGTGCTTGTTCGAGGCGACGATTCGAATCGTCGCTTGGTCCGTTTATCCACGAGGAAATTTGACGGTACTATCCAGCACCATGGTAACAGGACCTTCATTCATGATATGGACCTGCATCTCTTTGCCGAACGCTCCACTCTCCACCTGAATATCTTTACGCCAGAGTTGATCCATGAAGTGCTCATATAGAGGGATTGCTTTTTCCGGTTTGGCCGCTTTTGTGAAGCCGGGACGGCGACCACGCTTGTAGTCAGCCAGGAGGGTGAATTGTGAAATGACCAGCGCTTTTCCACCAACATCATGGATGGACAGATTCATCTTTTTGTTTTCATCTTCAAAAATTCGTAAGCCAACCACCTTCTCAGCCAACCAATCAGCATCCTGTTGTTCATCATCATCGGCAACACCAAGTAGTATGACAAAACCGCGGCCGATTTTCCCTCGGGACTTGCCCTCAATTTTAACTTCACCTTCACTGACCCGCTGTATGACTGCAATCATGATGCTTCCTTTGAGTTAATCAGACATAACAATACGAGTGAAAAGGAAGGGATGAAAGGGATAATTTTTGCTCTCCCAGGCGACGATTCGAATCGTCGCTTGGGAGTATGGACAAAATCGTTCCCTTCGAGAGGCTCCAGTCTACGCTTTTGAGCCTCGCGCTGGCAGGCAGGGCGACGAAATGGGGGTCCGTATAAAAAGGTTAAGCCAGCCAGACATTATCCTGGCCGAAGGATTCCCTGAGCCCGCGGATGAAGCTACGGTTGGCAGAAACGCGTACATTGCGGGCCAGCATGACTCTTTCACGTTTATTGCCTTCGCGCAGATGGAATACCAGGTTGCAGGCGCCGGAATAACGTTTGGCCATGACTTGCATCTCATCCAGGTCGGCACCAGGAATAACATTTGGATCAAAAGATATATGCACTTCACGGGCATATTCGTTTTGAGCCTCTTCCAGACGAATAACCTTGTTCACCAGGACTTTCACATCGTCATCGCTCCGCTTTGAAACGCGACCCTCCATAAATACTAGGGAATCATTGGCGATATATTCCTTGTGTTTAGAAAAGGCGTCTGAAAAGGTCAGTGCCTCGATAGCACCATCCAGGCCATTCAAGGTGAAAAAAGCCATCTGGTTGTTGCGTTTATCATAATGGATTTTCATTCCGGAAATAATTCCACCGATACGCACATCCTGTTCATCCCGTGTGGTGGTGAGATCCACCAGATCAACATTGGAGAAGGCCTGAATTTCAAGCTCATACCCATGTAGAGGATGGCCGGTGAGGTAAAAACCAATATATTCACGCTCACGATTGAGCAAATCCATGTTATTCCAGGAAGGTGCATCGCTGAGTTCAGGTTCACGAATCATTGCGGATTCACCACCACCGCCACCAAAGAGATCGGTTTGGTTCGTGTTCTTAAGCGTTTGTACACGCTGGCCATGGTAAACAGCATCTTCTACACTGAGAAATTGTTCCCAGCGGGTTCCAGGAAGCGTGTCCATGCCACCACACCCCACCAGGGCTTCCACAACACCCTTGTTAAGGTTGTGGGAATCCACGCGGGAGCAAAAATCAAAAATGGATTCAAAGGGGCCATTGGTTTCCCGTTCCTCCATAATGGCTTCAGCTGCCTTACCACCCACTTTTTTGATGGCATTTAAACCATAGATAATACTTTTGCCTTCACCGGGTGAGAAGTGAACATGACTGGCATTCACATCTGGTGGAATAATCTTGATTCCCAGTTTGCGACATTCAGCCAACAACATCTGAATTTTATCAGTATTGTCCTTTTCAGAACTCATGTTGGCAGCCATGAATTCCACAGGATAATGTGTCTTCAAATAAGCCGTTTGATAGGCAATTACAGAATAGGCTGCAGAGTGACTCTTGTTGAAACCGTATTCAGCAAACTTTTCAATCAAATCCCAGATTTGGCGGGCCAGTTTTTCATTGATGTCATTTTTGCGGGCACCGGAAATAAACTCTTCCTTCATCTCATCCATGAGGGATTTTATTTTTTTACCCATGGCACGGCGCATTAAATCAGCTTTGGAGAGTGAGAAACCTGCAATCTCAGACCCAAGCTGCATCACCTGTTCCTGATAGACGATAATGCCGTAGGTTTCCTTAAGAATATTCTCCATCAGGGGGTGCAGGGAGGTCACCTTCTGCTCCCCATGTTTCCGGGCGATAAAGTCATTAATGTTGCCCATAGGACCAGGACGATACAGGGCATTCATGGCAAAGAGATCTTCAAGAACGGTGGGCTTCAATTTCTTCAAATACTCACGCATACCGGAGGACTCAAACTGGAAAAGACCAATGGTTAACCCATCAGAGAATAGCTTGTAAACTTCCGGGTCATCCATGGGGATTTCAGAGATATTAATATCAACATCTCTGTGTTTTTTAATCAAGTCCACTGCTTCCTGAATTACCGTCAGGGTCCTCAACCCCAGAAAATCAAATTTGATCAAGCCCACATCTTCCAGGGCTTTCATATCATATTGACTGGTAACCGAGCCGTCCTTGGCAGATTTATAAAGGGGGATGTAATCGGTGAGTATACCAGGTGCAATCACCAATCCGGCAGCATGTTTACCGGCATTGCGATTCATGCCCTCCAGGACTTGTGAATAATCAAATAATTGTTCATGAACTTCATCGAGCTCAGAAGCTTGCTTAAGCTCGGGACTTTTCTTGAGGGCAGCCGGCAGCTTAATTCCCAATTCTTCAGGAACCAATTTGGCGATACGGTCAGTTTCCTTGATGGGTACTTCAAGCACGCGACCCACATCGCGAATTACTGCTCGTGCCTTGAGCTTATTAAAGGTGATAATCTGTGTAACAGAATCGTGCCCAAAGCGGTCACGCATATAGTCGATCACTTCTTCACGCCGGTCGTAACAGAAATCGATATCAATATCGGGCATGCTCACACGATCGGGATTGAGAAAGCGCTCAAACAGTAAGTCATACTGGAGGGGGTCAAGATCGGTGATACCCAGAGAGTAGGCCACCAGGCTGCCAGCAGCTGACCCACGGCCGGGATCAACAGGAATGTTTTCCTGTTTGGCGTAATTCACAAAATCATGGGTGATAAGAAAATATCCAGGGAACCCCATTTTTTTGATAACATCCAGCTCGTAATCCAGACGCTCTCTGTAGCGGGTGTCAACTTCTTTAACTCGGCGCTCCATGCCCTCCCAGGTAATTGCATCGAGGTGATCAGTCAGGGATCGACGCTCAGGAATTGGGAATTCCGGCATATGATTTACACCGGTTTCCAGCTGGAACTGACACATCTCGTTGATGCGTTGCGTGTTTTCAATGGCCTCAGGAGTGTCCTTAAACAACTCTACCATTTGATCAGAGCTTTTGATGTA
>JAERTH010000066.1 GCA_016844955.1 Fidelibacterota bacterium
GCCCGGCCGGGAGCGTGACAGGGGCACAGTCCTCGCCGCGTTCCGTTCGCATCACGGTTTCGCCTGCTGATGTCTCCAGTTCCAGCGCAACAATGTAGGGCTCCTCTGCCGGGATGTTGAAGCTGAGAGGACCTCGGTCCATATCCTGCACCAGATAGGGAATGGTGTTGCGGCGAAGAGATATGTCGCCCCCTTGTGGAACCGGCTCTAAATTGAGGATAATAATCTGGTCGAGTGTGGCCCGTAAAGACGGGTTTTGCTGAAACTCCTCTTCCATCACCCAGGGCCGGTCGGTCGTGGTCACCTCCACCACGTCATCCACCACGCCATCTCCGTCACTACACCCGGCCAGTAACATGCAGGCTATCAGCAAAAAGAGTCCGAGCGGTCTTAAGAAAATGTTGCGCCTCATGATGTCCCTCCGGTTTTTTGTGTCATGGTTCTACAAAGCAATGGGTCGTTTTGGCGCTTTCCTGTCCGTCTTTAAGCCCACGACCGATGGCCCCTTTTACCTGTTTCATATCAAGAGGTTTTTCCAGGTATTCACCCGCCTGACGGCTGATGGCCTTCATTAACCCCTCATCCACGGGATTTCCCGTGATGATAATGGAGACGATTTCAGGGGAACGGCGCTTCACTTGTTCTATCAACTCCAGCCCGTTCATATCCGGAAGGCACAGATCAGCGATTAAAACATCATACTGTTTCAGGGCACCGAGCGTTATGACGCCGGTGCCATTTTCAGCCACGTCAACCTCCATATCTTTAGAGCCAAGCCCCAGCTTGAGAGCCTTGAGAATGGAGGGGTCGTCATCAACTGTTAGAATCCGTATCATGGTACCCTTTGAACCTATAGTGCCGGTCAAATGACCTGATGCTTAATCATCACAAAAGCTATCGTGATGACAATGGGTTGCTGTCGGTATCAGGAATCAATTCATGTGTCCCGAACTATAGTAAGTGTCAACCTTAGGAGCCGGTTTTTCATTGGGTCTTTACTTAGCAACAAGTATGCCAAAGCGAATAAATCAGGGATGGTTCCCTGGAAATATCATTGATTACAACATGTTATAATCGCATTTGGGCCTAACACGGGGTCTGGCAATAATCGGCTCCAGGGAGTTGACTTGATCATATTGTCAAGTGGCGATCATGGAAAATAGGGATTTACAGGAATGTTTCCGGAAATTCAATCAGTTAAGGACTTGATAATATTGTCAAGTCAACTTGATAATATTATCAAGTCAGTTTCCGCTTAATCAAAGAGAAGTAACCAAATGAACGCCATACCACCAGCAACCGATCCGGTGGAGACGACCAGATCAACCGCGTCACTACAAGTTGCATTTCCGGGTCCCGGGTTCTGACTGATCACTTTACCGGCAGGAACCGTGGTGCCGGATTGGCTGGTAACATTGCCAACGATAAGACCGGCCGCAACGATGTTGGTTTTAGCCGTTAACTGGGTCTGACCCACAACATTCGGTACCGAGCAGGTCGCAGCACACGTCGGAACGGTGCCGCCAAAAGAAATGATCTTCGATGCCAACGATGATTGCAGAGTGCTTGAACCGGGTAAAGGAGATGGGCCGGGTAGTGCTCCGGGACATAATAAAGACCACATCTCTTCATATTCATTGACAAACGATGAAGAACCACCTGGGCTGCCGGAATCAAAGTCAATATTGCCGGCATACGACGGGTTTTGACATATACCGCATTCTAATCCGGCATGTGTGCTGTTCTCTACCACATTTGCCGTAGCACGGCAGCCGTTTGCAGCTGAACAATTATTACTCATGATAGGGGATGGTTCAAGACCTCCACCTTCCAGAACATTGAAAATCATATTTTGGTGAAAATCAAGATAATCCTCGTGACCATCGCCCAATATTACCCAGGTTTGGGAGCCCGTAGCAGTTGGGTCGCTATCATAGAAATAGTTTTTATTGAAAGAATCGGTTGCGCCGGCTTTTCTACCTGTTGTATAAATCATGCCGTTCATAAAACCGGGAGCTGTGCTGGTAATAGCTTGAGCTAACGCAGATGTGCCAATGTGTACAGATCGAAAAGTATTTTCCTCAACCATATTATCATGGTCATAGAATTCCGCAGCTGCACCCCAGGGACTATCTATAAGGTCAGGACGTACTTCCGCCCAGTGAAAATCTTTGTTGACTACTCCCGGGGCCTGTGCCTCTGCAAGATTTGATTCCCTACAACCACTTATGATAATAGCAGACAGAGGGATGTCTTCAAAATAGTTCTGTTTGATCAGGTTAGAGGAAGACTGGTCAATGTGAACGCAAGCCGCGTCCCATTTGATTTGAGAGGTTTTGTTAAAATGCGAGTTACTAACTGTATTGTTCATGTTTACGTCACCATATCCGGGGCCTCTACCATCAAGTAAAACACCACCTTTACCGAGGTAGCTGAATTCACAATTGTTCACGGTAATATTTTGAGCGTATCGGTCTAAACGAACACCATCACACCCACTCTTGGTAAAAACGCAGTTGGTTATAGAGCAATTGGCAGCGTTTCTAAGTCTTAACAACCCTTCATCCACATCTATCATCTGCCATTCATGCTGGGTGCAAACATCGGTGGCTTGCATGGCGCGGTAATCACAACCTGTAAATGTGATACCTTCAAAATTGATGTGCTGAACAGGGGTTCCAGTCCAGGTATTGCCATCACCACCTGCATCCAATCGTATCAATTCCTCAAGTGCCGGTACAAAAATATCGGAAGTTCCACTAATAGGCCATAAATAAATCTTACCATCTATACTTGCCCATTCGCCTGCACTGTCGATACCTTCAATTGAATTGAGAACCCAGCATTCCGATAATAAATCATCAATACCATTAACAATGGGGTAGTGACTTGGTGTCGCCAAATCAATCCTGCGTGTAGCGGTGTTTATACCCGATATGGGCAATACCTGCGCATGCCATGCCGTCATATGTACCCTCAAATCATACTGGGAGCCTTTGGAAGCATCAGGCATGCTAAAGGATGAAGGATAAATGGTATAGGTTTTTCTAATTTGAGCATCGGGTTCCCAGTGTTCACATTCAGCACCTCCACATGATGCTGTAACAGCAGGACGAAAAAAAGGGGTTGAAGATCTTTCCATCCAGTCTTCACTTTCATCATGTAAATAGCGAACATGTGTGATACCGCCAGGCAGGTCGGCCTGCATGATCTCACCGCTGTAGGTCGTCCAACCGGTAACCCGGACCAGTGATGAAAATACCGGCCTGTGACCGGGTGTTGCCTGATAGGTGATGGTTTGATCGGCGCTGCCGGAATCTAATGGGCCAAGTACCACGGTACTGTCAAAGGTATAATTGCCACTATTAAAATTGACGGTAATATCTCCATTACCGTCAATGGCAGTTCTGACTTTGTTTACTGCTCCTTGAAACGTTTGCAACGGTTGCGCTTGTGTACCGGCGTTCGAATCGTTGCCGCTTGGATCAACATAAAACACATCCTGCCCCATGGCCATTACGGGAACCATAAGGAAAATGCTTATAAAAAAAATACTCAATTTTGAGGTTGAATGTTTCATCTCCCTCCCCTGTCTTGCTAAATATAATAACTCCTTTTCAGCCTGACCCAATCGCCCCCTTCCCTGTATGATATTTTTTCACGGTAAAGTCCTTTCAGGT
>JAERTH010000067.1 GCA_016844955.1 Fidelibacterota bacterium
GCACCGTTTGATCGAGAGCAAAGATCCAAACCCATTTCCACGACGTGGAGGAATTCCTCTGTGGCGGTAATGGGTTCCAGGGTCTGATTCCGATTGAAGCGGGAAATCTCACTCTGGTCCTCGTAAGTTGACAGGATGCGATTGAATTCCTGAAGCACGCTATCAACCTGAGTCGCAATCCGACTCCGGGCCTGAGAATCGATGGGGTCACCCACAATGGTGATATGATAGGTTGTCCCCATAGTTGATCCATTGAAGTTGAAGTCCTCACTTTGGGTGCCATTGTCACTACAGGCAAGCAGGTTCAAGAATATCAGCGATGTGACAAAAAGAGACCCAATGTGCTTTGATTTTCTCGAAATTGTATTCATATGTCTTCTCCTGAGTGCATTAAGGTAATAAAAAAGGTTCGGGTAAACCGAACCTTTTTTTGCAAAGAACTTAAAAGTGTGCTTAGAAACTATCGTAATCGATCATTTCCTTTTCAACACCCATGTTGTACAGCATGTTATCTACTGCATCAACCATCATAGGTGGACCACACATATAATATTCGATATCTTCGGGTGCTTCGTGCGTCGCCAGATAATTGTCCTGCACAATCTGGTGAATGAAACCAACCGGGCCATCCCAGTTGTCCTCTTTCATAGGATCAGACAGGGCAACATTGTAACTGAAGTTAGGGAATTCCTTGGCCAATGCCTTGAACTCATCATCATAAAACATCTCACGTTTTGAGCGAGCGCCGTACCAGAATGAAATTTTCCGTTTAGAGTTCTTTGTTTTCAGCAGGTCAAAGATGTGACTGCGCATGGGGGCCATACCTGCACCGCCACCGATGTAAAGCATTTCCCGCTCAGTATCCTTGGCGAAAAACTCACCGTAGGGGCCACTGACCATAACCTTGTCACCTGGCTTCAGGTTAAAGATATACGATGAGGCCAAACCGGGAGGTACATCCATTCCAGGGGGAGGACTGGCGATACGTACATTGAGCATGACAATATTGCCCTCAGCCGGATGGTTGGCCATGGAGTAGGCGCGGAAAATGGTTTCATCCAGTTCTGAATGATAACGCCACATATTGAATTTATCCCAGTCACCGCGATATTCTTCCTCCACAGCAAATTCGGAATAATCCAATTTATGGGGCGGGATATCAATCTGGATATAACCACCTGCGCGAAAATCAAGATTCTCACCTTCTGGCAGTTTTACCACAAACTCTTTGATAAAAGTGGCCACATTTTCGTTGGAGACCACTTCACATTCCCATTTCTGGATGTTAAAGATTTCGTCAGGGATACGAATTTCCATATCACCTTTTACTTTAACCTGGCAGGCCAGACGGACATTGTCCTTCATCTCTGCGCGGGTAAGATGGGGTTTCTCTGTGGGGAGAACATCACCACCACCATTATCGATCTGACAGGTGCACATACCGCAGGTTCCGCCACCACCACAGGCAGAGGGAAGGAAAATCTTCTCCGCAGCCATGGTTTGCAACAGTGTTGCCCCAGCTGGGGTGGTTATCGATTTTTCATCGTCCCCATTGATCTGGATTTTGACATCACCAGTGGCAACCAGTTTGGAGGTGGCATAATTAAGGATCACCACCAGAATTAGAATGGTTCCGGTGAAAACTAAAGTGCTAAGAAGAATTAAACCAAGTATACTCACTTTAACCCCCTTACAGACTTATGCCGGAAAAACTCATAAAGGCCATAGCCATGAGTCCGGTGATTAACATTGTTATACCCAAACCGCGTAATCCCTCAGGAATATGAGAATAGCGCAATTTCTCGCGGATGGCAGCCATGGCAGCGATCGCCAGAGCAAAACCAGTTCCTGATCCCAGGCCAAAAACTGCAGATTCAGCAAAGGTGTATTCACGCTCAACCATAAATAGCGAGGCACCCAGAATGGCGCAGTTCACAGCAATCAATGGCAGGAAGATACCCAGAGCACTATAAAGTGTAGGGCTGTAGCGATCTACAATCATTTCCACCAATTGTACCAGGGCAGCAATGACCGCGATGAATGAAATAAAGCTCAGGAAGCTCAAATCAACATCGGGCAGTCCGGCCCAGGCCAGAGCGCCAGGAGCCAGCAGATAGTGATTCAGGAGCCAGTTGACCGGCACGGTGATCACTTCCACAAAGATAACGGCTGCTCCCAGACCCAGCGCAGTATCAACACGTTTTGATACTGCCAGGAATGAACACATTCCCAGGAAGTAAGCCAGGAGGATATTATTGACGAAAACGGATTCAACGAATAGACTAATTAGATTTTCCATCATTCACCTCCTATTCTGATACGCCGGTTATGGTGCGTTGGACCCATATTATCAGGCCTAACAAAATGAAAGCCCCAGGTGCAAGCACCATCAGACCCATATTTTGATAACCCGCTGCATAGGCTGCATCAGGTATGAGCTGGAAACCAAACAGGGTTCCAGAACCCAATATCTCGCGACCAAATGCCACAGCAATCAGGATCACACTGTACCCCAGGCCATTCCCAACACCATCAAGAAAACTGGGCCACGGTTTGTTCTGCAAGGCAAATGCCTCTGCACGTCCCAGAACAATACAGTTTGTGATAATCAGACCCACAAACACACTGAGTTGCTTGCTGATATCATAGAGGTAAGCTTTCAGAATCTGATCAACCAGAATCACCAGAGTAGCAATGATAGCCAGCTCTACGATGATTCTAATATTGGAAGGAACCTTATTTCTCACCAGTGAGATCATCACATTTGAAATAGAGAGCACAGCAATCACAGCAATTGACATGACGATAGCAGTCTGTAGCTGTACTGTAACGGCGAGGGCTGAGCAGATACCCAGTACTTGCGTTGAGATGGGGTTATTGTCCATGAGAGGATCTTTGACAAAAACCATATTCTTTTTACTGAATAGACTCATGATGCCTCCCCTCTGACGGTCTTGAAATAGGGCTCATATCGTTCTAGGGTCTCTTTTATGAATTGATTCAAACCTTTACCTGTCAGGGTGGAGCCACTGATTCCATCTACCTTGTGTTCCGGGTGTGGCTCGTCAGGACGAACCTTGCCCTTAACGATCTCCACCGACACAACTTCTCCAGCGGCGTTGAGGATTGTTTTCCCTTTGAAAAGGTCGGTAAACCAGTCCTTTTCGATCTCTCCACCCAACCCAGGTGTTTCACCATGACTATAAAAGGTGATACCCTTGATAGTATTCAGGTCATTTTCCAGGGCGATATAACCTTTGACAGTTGACCAGAGGGCTTTGCCCTGTGTTGGAATACAGTAGGCACTGATTGTTCCACCCTCCTGACGGGCAAAAACCGGCAGAAGCTCAGGCTCTTTTTTGGGATCAATGTCTGCAGCTTCACGACCAGAGACTGGATTGCCCAAAGTATCCACAACAAAGGAAGTTACCTTCTCATCATACAGGGATAGCAGAACTTCAGGAGCAACGTCTTTGGAGTCTGCCAGTGCAAGTACACTTAGGATATTATATTTTATATCCAGCTGGACGTTCTGATCCTGACGCTCTTTCAACAATGTAGCTGCCGAAGCGAGGAGGATACTGCAGACCATTGTAACGGCTGCTGCAAAACCCAGCGTGAAGGCTTTAGTTATACGAGGCTTACTTGCCATAATTCAGCCTCCTTTTAATATTGGCCTGTACCACAAAGTGATCAATCAGGGGTGCAAAGACATTTCCAAAGAGAATGGCTAACATCATGCCTTCAGGATAAGCTGGATTAAAGGCTCTGATCAGAATGACCATGACACCAATGAGGATTCCATAAATCCACTTCCCAGCATTTGTTCCAGCAGCTGATACTGGATCAGTGGCCATAAACACCATCCCAAACATAAATCCACCCATCAGAAGATGATAATGTGCTGGTAGGGTACGCATACCACCGGCCACATCAGCACCGAAGTATTGCACAATCAGCGCCATACCATAGGCACCTAGGGTGGTTGCCAGCATGATACGCCAACTGGCCACTCCAGTTATGAGCAGAATGGCTGCCCCAATGAGAATGGCAATGACAGATGTTTCTCCAATACTCCCGGGTACAAACCCGAAGAACAGATTATCCAGCGAGAATCCTGCTGTGTTGAGAGCCTCAACTGCGGATCCTGTTGATGCAGCTGCAGCCGCCAGGGGAGTGGCTCCAGTAAATCCATCAACTGCCACCCATACACCGTCACCTGAAATATTACCAGGATAGGTGAAGAACAGAAAGGCGCGTGCTGTTAATGCCGGATTCAGCAGGTTCATCCCAGTTCCACCAAAGACTTCTTTACCAATCACAGTTCCAAAGGAAACCGCCACGGCAACTTGCCAGAGGGGAATGGTCGGGGGCAGGGTGAGGGGCAAAAGAATACCGGTGACCAGGAATCCTTCATGAATATCATGACCATTGATATGGCCAAAAATCATTTCCCAACCCAAACCCACAGCATAGGTGACCACAATAATGGGCAATAACTTGAGAAAGCCGAACATGAAAGCAGCGAAGAGACCTTCAATACCCGCCTGGGCACCTACATTGTAGGAACCTACTAAAATGCTGGGTACCAGTGCAAAGATCACAATTCCCATAAAGCGTTTCATGTCAATGGAATCTCGAATGTGAGGTCCAGTAGTGGTTCCATGTCCTGGTGTAAACAACATGGTGTTAATAGCACCAAACATGGGGTGGAAAACCTTGAATGGGCCTTCCTTGAGCTTTACATCCATGTTGTTCAGAAAGTTTTCAAGAAATTTCATTTCAATCAACCCTCCTTTTCCATGGTTATAACACCTTTTTCAATAATGTCTCCGAATTCGATCTTCGAAGGGCAGATATAGCTACACAATGCAAGATCCTCCGGGGCAACTTCATAAATCCCCAATTGTTCCATGAGCTCAATGTCCTCAACCAGAATGGCTTTACACAGATGAACCGGTAGAACGTCCATGGGAACCAATTTCTCGTATTCACCAGTTGAAACAAAAGCCCGTTCCTCACCATTCATATCAGTGGTTGGAGACTGTTTTTTACCAGGTGTCAGTTTTGAGAAGAACATGGGCCAGAAACTGTTGGCAGCCAGTCCCAGCCGTAGCCAGCCAAAAAATCTGCGGCCAGTCAACTCTGGTACAATGGTGATCATGTCATCGTAGAATCCAACAAAACCCTGACGCGTACATTTTGCTCCAGTCAACACATTTCCAGAAATGATTCGCTGTTTGCTGTCATCAAGGGGAGTGCTGATCAGGTCACTTATACTGGCACCTTCAGTCCCGGTGACATAAAATCTGTCCAGAACTTCAGAACCTGTGAGTGCGTATGTTTTTGATCCAGGATATTCACCCTTTGCCAAAAACCGACCGATTTGAGCAACATGTCTGGGTGAAATGTACCAGACTTTATCACCGGCCAGCAAGCGGTCGATATGGTGAATCTGCACGCCCACATTTCCAGCGGGGTGGGGGCCAGAGAATTGATGTTTCTCCACACCCTCAATTTTAGCAAAGAAAGCTTCGGTGGCAGGAGAAACAGATAGGTGAATTTTTCCCTCTGTGAGATTTGAGAGGAGATTTACTCCCATCTGGAAGTTCTGCTCTTGTCCCTCAAGCAGCAAGTCAGTCTCAGCTTGAAGTGGAGCAGAGTCCACAGCTGATATGAAAATCGCTTTGGGTGCAATCTCAAAATCTGCAATTTTACTAAATGGACGCTGCCTCAATGCAGGCCATAACCCACTATTGAGCAATATGCTTTTGGCCGCTTCAGGTGTCAGGTCGGTGACCTGTCCACTGCTGTAACTTTCAAATTTTTCAGCTGAATCAGCACTCACATCAATAATGACCCGCTGAATAGCGCGTCGGTCGCCGCGTACGATGTCGCGAACCGTCCCTGCAGCGGGTGAACGAAACAGAATCTCAGGTCTTTGCTTATCAACAAAGAGAATCGAACCGCGTTTGACTGTATCGCCTGCTTCGACTTTCATACCGGGGCGTAAGCCGCGAAAGTCGATGGGCTGTACTGCCACCGCTGTGGTTTTGGGGGCTTTTTCAACACGTCGTTCAGCTGAACCCTGCAACGGTATGTTGTACCCCTTTTTCAGTTTAAACACTCCCATTAGAATGTGTCTCCGTATTGGTTTTATCCACTTGCCACTAAATCTGTACCCCTGTGCAGACCTGGCTCTGGCGGATCCATTTTAAATCGGTTTTATGTACATTTTCATAGAGCACTTGTCAAGGTGTTCATTGTAAGCCTTATTACATTTACAAAATACATGCCATGAGAATTCAATTGCTTTCAAAATGACTGCCATGGAGCAGTTATTTTTAGATGATTTTAGTGGTGGAATTTAAAAGAGAAAGTAGCGAGTAGAAGGTAGAAAGTAGGGGTGAAAGGGATATTGGGTAGAAGGGTAGAAGGGTATAAAAGGGTATATGGGTATAAGGGTATAGAGCTAGCTATTGCTTGGTTCAATCGGGCTGTGTGAGACGAACCCATTGGGGCATCAGAGATCACCTGTCCCTACTTGCGAAGTCGGGTCCGGGATTCCTTTTGCCTGCACCATAGCTGTTGCAAAATAGGTGGTAAATTATCATGTAAGAACCCTTGCCCACCCATGGTCACCCGACTATCTTCGTCGGCTTTATGTCAAGTCCATATTATGTTATATTGAGAAGTATAGTATATATCGATTTGTATAAGGGACGTGGTTGACTAATGAGGAAGCAGGAGAAATGCTAGAACAACTCTCACAAAATCTGGAAGGCGTATTCAAGAAACTTCGCGGTCAAGGCAAGTTATCTGAATCCAATATTTCCGATGCCATGCGTGAGGTCCGGCGTGCACTCCTGGAAGCCGATGTCAACTACAAGGTCGTTCGAACTTTCATCAACTCCGTGAAGGAAAAAGCTCTCGGTTCTGAAGTCCTGCGTTCTATCACGCCTGGACAACAAATCGTGAAGATCATCCATGAAGAATTGGTCGTCCTCCTCGGAGAAAAAACTGCAGAACTTGAACTGTCTGGCAACCCAGCTATTATCCTCCTAGTGGGTCTTCAGGGTTCTGGTAAAACAACTACATCAGCAAAATTAGCGCGCAATCTACGAAAAAGTGGCCGTCAGCCGCTCCTCGTAGCCTGTGATGTTTACCGTCCAGCAGCCATAACCCAGCTGCAAGTACTTGGTAAGCAATTAGATATCCCCGTATACGCTGAAGCAGGCAAGCAGGACGTGGTCCAAATTGCTCAAGCAGCTATTCGGGAGTCTGTTCGCTACGCAGCCAATGTAGTCATCGTCGATACTGCAGGTCGATTGCATGTCGATGCAGACATGATGGATGAAGTCAAGCGACTGCAACAAGCTCTCAAACCAGCAGAAACATTGTTTGTGGCTGATGCCATGACAGGCCAGGATGCAGTTAATGCGGCCGGGACTTTCGCTGAAGCAGTAGAGCTTACAGGTGTAATCCTCACCAAACTTGATGGTGATGCCCGTGGTGGTGCGGCTTTGTCCGTACGTGAAGTCACAGGGAAATCCATCAAATATGTTGGTGTGGGAGAGCATCTCGATAAGTTGGAAACTTTCCATCCGGATCGTATGGCCGGTCGCATTTTGGGTATGGGAGATATTGTCTCCCTGGTGGAAAAAGCACAACAGGATATTGATGTCGAAGAAGCTGCCAAACTTGAAGAAAAAATGCTCAAAAACACCTTCGATCTGGAGGATTTTAAGCAGCAGTTAAAACAGCTTAAATCCATGGGCCCACTGGGGGATATATTGTCTATGATCCCTGGTGCAAAAGGAATAAAAGATGTTGATATTGATGAAAAAAGGTTGACTAGGATTGAAGCAATTATTAACTCTATGACCCTTGTCGAAAGGCATCGTCCTCAGATACTTGATGGAAGCCGCCGCAGAAGAATCGCCAAAGGGTCTGGAACCAAAGTTCAAGATGTGAATCAGTTAATAAAACAGTTCCAGTCAATGCGCAAGATGATGAAGAAATTTGGTAAAATGAATAAGAGGCAGTTAATGAAAAATCTGCCTATGGGATTTTAAGGAGGACACCTTTTGGCTGTCAAAATCAGACTGAAACGAATGGGGAAGAAAAAACAACCCTTTTATCGTATAGTCGTTGCAGATTCTCGCGCTCCTCGTGATGGGCGCTCAATTGAAAAACTTGGACATTATAACCCACTTCCTGATCCAGCTGAATTAGTGATCGATGAAGAACGCTTGTTCCATTGGATGGATGAGGGTGCAACACCCAGTGATACCGTGTTTAGTCTCCTACGTGGCCGCGGATTGACACTCAAGTATGAGTTGAAAACCCGCAACGCAGACGAGGCTACCATAAGCAAGGAAATGCACAAATGGGAATTGGCCCGTGACGAACGGGGTAAGAAGCAAGCCGCCGCTGAGTCAGCAAAGCTGGCTGAAGTAGAGGCCGCAAAACAAGCTGAAGAAGATGCTGAAAGAAAAGCTGAAGAAGATGCAGCCAAAGCAGAAGCAGCAGCCAAAGCTGCCGCCGAAGCAGAAGCAGCAGTAGAAGAAACTGTTGAAGAACCTGCCGAAGGTACGGAGAGTCAAGATTCTTAAAAAGCTGAAGAGATTCCTTACCGATGATCAGGTAGATTCACCAACGCACGGAGGAATGACCATGAAGGAGTTCGTTGAGTTCGTAGCAAAAAGTCTGGTCGACAATCCAGATGATGTTGAAGTCAATCAAGTAGATAGCGAGCGGGTGACCATCTTCGAACTAAGGGTAGCCAAGGAAGACATTGGCAAAGTTATCGGTCGTCAAGGCCGTACAGCCAAAGCCTTCCGTACACTCCTGGCAGCGATTTCAGCGAAAGCTGGCACCAATCGCGCTATGCTTGAGATCATCGAATAGGGTAATGTATTCAACTGAGGTTAAAAGAGCTCCCATTGGGGTAGTTCGCAAGCCTCATGGCATAAAAGGGGGACTCAAGGTGACCCTGTACAGCATCGACCTTGAATCGCTCCGAGATTTGGAGCAGCTTTTTGTTAAAACGGGTAGTGATTGGAAACAACTCACACTGGTGAGCAGTCAGGGATATGATGACTTCGCCATTCTCAATTTCAAGGAGATTGTTGATCGTACCGAAGCAGAAGCTTTTCGCGATCTGGAGATATTTACCCTCCGCGAAGATCTTCCAGAATTGAATGATGATGAATTCTATATCGATGATCTCATTGATTGTGACGTTGTTAATGAGCAGAATGAAAACTTGGGTAAAGTTACTGAAATAATTAATCCTGGTGCTCATGATGTTCTATTGGTGAGTGATGGATCGACTGAGACGCTGGTACCCCTGGTAGATGAATGGGTCCTAAGCATCGATATCGCAGCCAGACTGATTCAAGTTAACAGTGCCGAGGAGCTGTGATGATTATCGATGTCATCACCACTTTTCCTGAGACGCTTGAAGCCTTTAAGGAAATGGGCATCGTCGGTAGGGCTTTCGAAAATGATCTGGCAGAAATGAAATGCTGGGACATTCGGGATTTCGCTGATGACACCTATAAGCACATTGACGATGTGCCTTATGGGGGAGGCGCTGGAATGATTATCAAACCGGATCCTCTTTTCAGAGCCTTTGAGGCAGTTACTGATTATCGCAAAGATGTGGGACACCGCATCTTTCTGACACCTCAGGGAAAGCCTTTTGTTCAGGATGATGCTGAACGATTGGTGGAAACGCCTCACCTTGTCATGCTTTGTGGTCGCTACAAAGGAATTGATCAGCGAGTTCGAGATGAACTCATTGATGAAGAGATCAGCCTGGGTGATTTTGTCCTGTCTGGTGGAGAAATAGCCGCCTTTGCAGTGATAGACGCCATGGTTCGATTACTCCCTGGAGCAGTCAGTGATGATGAATCTACAAAATCAGACACTTTTCCTGTTGGATTATTGGATGCGCCGTATTATACCCGCCCCGCTGAGTACCGGGGAATTAAAGTACCCGATGTGCTGCTCTCTGGGCATCACGCACGGATTGACAAATGGAGAGAACAGCAACGCCTGGAGCGCACGAAAATGCAACGCCCAGACTTGTTTGATAGATATATGAGAGGACTGGAGGAAAGTAATGAACAAAGTAAATAACCTGGTTGCCGACCAGCTAAAGACTGATCTGCCTGATTTTAAGCCGGGTGATACTGTTGCAGTAGATGTAAAAGTTATCGAAGGCCAGAAAGAAAGAATTCAGGTCTTTGAAGGCAATGTGATTGCCCGTACTGGAAAAGGCATCAATGCAACTTTTACCGTAAGAAAGATTTCTAATGGTGTTGGCGTAGAGAGAATTTTCCCTCTACATGCTCCCACTGTTGATGGTGTAAAAGTTTTACGTCGTGGTAAAGTACGTCGCGCCAAACTTTATTATCTTCGCAAACTGCGCGGAAAAAAAGCCAGAATCAAAGAACAGAAAGATTTCTAAGCTTCTTGGTTTTGAGGATCATTCTGATCCAAACATTAAAAAAGGCTGTCAATCGATAGCCTTTTTTTTATTCAAAATTCTGGAATTAAGAAATGATGGGCCACTTCAAAAATCGCTAATCGTTATTCGAGATTTGATATTCAAAAGAGAGGATAAGGGTTTAGAGGTACAGAGCCCGACTAGGACATTGAGCTTGCCCACCCTCAAGAATTTTTTTTAACACCGAAACAAACGAACAGAACGAAGCAAATGAATGAGACGAAACCAAGGACAGCTTCACCTTCACTGAGTGTGGATTTGTAAGTTTCGTGCAATTTGTGTCCATTCAGACTGATCTTTGCCCAGGTTTAAACTTCAAAAATCACTACTCGTTAATCAATATTCGATAATCAGAAGAGAGGGGTATAGAGGTATAGGACCCGACTTGGACATTGAGCTTGTCCACCCTCACGCTTTTTTTAACAACGAACAGAACGAAGCAAATGAATGAGTCGAAACCAAGAACAGCTTCAACTCCACTTTGTGTAGATTCGTAAGCTTTGTTCAATTTGTGTCCATTCAGACTGATCTTTGCCCAGGTTTAAACTTCAAAAATCGCTCATCGTTAATCGATATTCGATATTCATAAGAGAGGATAGCAGGGTATAGAGGTAGAGGACTCGACTTGGACATTGAGCTTGTCCACCCTCACGCTTTTTTAACAACAAACAGAACGAGACAAATGAATGAGTCGAAACCAAGATCAGCTTCAACTCCACTTCGTGTGGATTCGTAAGCTTCGTGCAATTTGTGTCCATTCAGACTGATCTTTGCCCGTGCTTAAACTTCAAAAATCACTACTCGTTAATCGACATTCGATATTCAAAAAATAACATGCTGGCCCCTCATTGAAATGGGAGTCGTAATTAACTTCCATCAAATCAAAAGTGGAGGCGACCAGCATGTCAGGAATGAATTTATCCAGGATAAGTAGATTTACCGAGGGATTTCAAGGGCAACCATTTCACATAGGTCTTGACGTACATAAAAAGAACTACCACGTAGCTCTTCGTCGAGTGGATGGTACTACTCAGACCTGGGTTTGCACATCAGATCCTCACCAACTCTGCAGTCAGCTGAAGTCACTCAACGTACAAATTGAAGGTATAGCACAAGAATCAGGCCCAACGGGTTATGGTCTAGCCAGGGTGTTGGAGAAAGCTGGGTACTATGTAGTAGTAGCTGCTCCAAGCCGTATTCCAAGGCAGGTTCGCCCTGGAGCTAAGTGTGATCGTTTAGACTGTATAAAGTTAGCCGAGTATGTGGCTAAAGGAATGCTTCGTGGGATAGCTATACCCAACACTGAAGAAGAAAGGCTACGGGGGTTACAGCGTCGCATGCACCAGCTAACCGACCGTGTTCGAGGAGGGAAGCAACGCATAAAGTCACTATTATTGCTCCATAGTATCAATCAGCCAGCAGGCCTTGAGCGGTGGACTCAAACCGCTATCAAAACATTAGAGGAGATGGAGTTGGATCATGTTATACGCACTCATTTGAATAGTCTGATCCGTGAGCTTCGGTTCCTTGAAGGTGAACGTCATGAGGTTCTCGATCAGATCAAGGCATTGATCAGAACCAGTAGCCAGTGGATCCCCTTTCAATGTTTGAAGTCAGTACCTGGTGTTGGAAGTATTACAGCTATGACCTTTATAACTGAAGTCTTTCGGCCAGAGCGGTTCGAACGTGCAGATGAACTCACAAGCTACCTTGGACTTGCACCAATGGTCCACCAAAGTGGAGAGAAGGATAAGCAAGCTAAACTCATTCCTGTTGGGCAGGGACGAATGCGTTGCCTCCTGATTGAAGCGGCATGGGTCTGGAAAGCAAAGGAACCTGGTGCTCAGGAGTTATATGCAAAACTGATTACTAAGCATGGGGTTGCCCAGAAGGCAATCTGCGCATTAGCAAGACGACTAGCAATCATCCTCTGGAGGTTGAGTGTTGAACAAAGGCCATATACTCAAATGGCTTAAATCATAGTTGAATAGCCGCGAGCGCTTTTTGGCTGGTTAGGCAGCGTGCAAAAAATGGCGGCTCACTCAGAAGTACCGAAAAGGTACAATGCACATAAGGTGCGAATAAGAAAAGGACAACTGAGATAACTTTTTACTTGTGTGGGGGCCACATAAGAAAAAAGAGACCGCCCTTTTGGGACAGTCTCTTCTTCATTCAGTAAAGTTTTACCAGAGAATCAAAAATCACCAGCCTTAGCCAACATCTCAGATAATGCCTTCTTCTTAACACTGACCTTTTTAAATGAAGCCGCTCTGGCTTTGGCCATACTCTTGGGACTGACCCCTTTGCCTCTTCCAGTAAAGCTGGCAACATTTTCATCTGTGGCATTGACTATCATGAAAAGTGAAAGTTCTGAGGTTACCATGTACTGTACACCATTTTTACCCTCAACTTCTTTTTCAGATACGATATCAACAGTACCCTTTAGGGTGATAGCAGCGTCTTTACTGATAATTCCACCCAACTTTTCAATTGATTTGCTGAGCTTTGCTTCCACCTTGGGCAAGCGCTTACCAGCTTCATCTTTGATGATCAATGAAAACCGTACAGGTTCCACTTCCCCCAGTGAGTAAGTCGCCACGCCCTCAGTATTCTTCAAATAGGAGCGATAAAGCTCGGGGAGACGAACCAGATTGGGACGGGCAATAATTTTTCCACGATTGCCCGTAAAGGGGACAGCCGTGACATTAACTTCAATTTCACCATCGAGATCAGTGGAGCCACGCTCCGCAACAGTTCCATCTTCATATTTGATGACCATGGGCATGTTGGGAATGGATATCTGCTTGTCTGAGGTGCTGGACTGGTAATAGACATGAAAACCAATGGCTTCATCCAGCGCTTTACCTGCATCAGCAGACTGATTGTCTCCAGCTGTCACATCAACCGTAACACCTGCCAGTATTCCCCTGATTTCTAAAACCAGTTTGGGCAGGGTTATATTTTCTGTAATCACATAGGGCATTTCTGACAGGGCGTCATGGAATGCCTTTTTGGTGTAGAAGGGCAGGACAAATTCCTGGGCATCGGTGTAGTTCTCCAAGGCTGCAAAGATATTGCCTTTACTTACCTGATTGCGAGCATCTTCCACCAGGCCTTCCATACTTTTCCACAATTGATCAAGTTCAGCGGTGACGCCAGCCAGAAATTTGCTTTTGTCCAGGGCAGAGAAGACATAGTAGACCTTCTTGGCCTTTTTCTGTTTTACCACTTCAATGCCGCTTACCGTCTCATTCACAGTGGAGGTTGTGGCCTTCTTAAACCCTTCAGTAAGGACTGATTGGTCTTCGCTGGTCATTTCTTCCATAAAGGATTGCACTGTAGATTCCACAGTCACGCTTAATTGTGCCCCGATGACCGCCTGGGCATTGGCCTGAGCCTCTTCCGCGGTGCTACCTTCCCCAACGCCTATAAAAAATTGACTCGTGGGATAGCCGGGAAGCTCGTTGTTGACATACCATTTGGGTATCGCTCCAAAACTGATACCCAGGAGCATGCTTAATAATATCATCCTCATGACGATACCACTCCTTATCTGAGTAAAAATCATATCGGTCTATTCGTAATCTATCTTAAGTAACACCATTTTGCGATTTACAGTCACTTTGCGCAGGGTTCCGTCGGTGCCTTCTTTCCCAAAATATTTCTTAACTGAGCGATAAACTTTGGATGATTTGTCATAGGTCTCTGGATCACACCAGATTAAATAATCAATGGTTTGATTGGTGACGATGTTTTCCTTTGATTTCTCCGACATGTCTTCGATGGCATCCATAATGGCAAATTGAATTTCCTCAACCTGATCCTCATCAAATTCTGAGGAGAGATTGAATACCAGCTTATACTGGAGTCCCTTACTTACATCCTGTTTCCAATAATTGGTAATTCTGGCCAGTACTTTATCAATGGCGTCATTCATGGCCTCTTCAATGGAAACCATAAGTTCACCTTTGCGACCTTGACTGTATCCTGTCTCAGTACCCAGCAAACGGGCTGTCGTGGTTTCATAAGCCCGAACTACCAGAGCATACTTTTGTGTGCCATAGCCAGCATCTTCCACCGATCCAGAATACTCGATGTAAACATCGCTACCAACAGAGAGAGCGAGTTGATAGGAATAGTCTTCCTCTCGATCGCCCAATTCCAATTGTGCAGCATTCAAGGCTTCCATGGACTCCTGCTGTTCTGGAACCACCACATCATACTGCCGGGCAGTCAGATAGCTCTCGATGACAGCTGCAGCATGTTTCGCAGACTGATCGGTGCGGAGCAGGTCAATGGGGCTTTTGCCTTTTTCCACAGCAGGTAAAACCATAATAAAGGGATTGCCGATGGTATCGGCCAGATCAGCCCGGGCAGCAATAATACCTTTGGCTTCAAGATCCTGAGTCAGTTGGGCTTTGTTGACTTTGAAACGTTTAACCACTTTCAAGCCCTTGCCACCATCAATTTTGACCTTCTTGATAACCTTCACATCTTCATAGGTGACATACTTGGAAAGGTTAGCCGACTTGAAGAAGTCGCCTTCGTGTCCCTTGAATTTTTGTTGTTCATCGGCATTGGAGAGCAGGGGATCGGTTCCACTGAACAGTACAAAATAGACCGCCGATTTTTTAGCGTCCAGAGTAGCGCCAGCCATTCCATTTTTACCGACGTCTTTTTGTTTTTGCTTGTCCCTTTTTCCCTCACCATTGTATATACCGGTTGCCTCAACCATAACCTCTGCCGAGGAAACCGACTCCATCAGTGTGGCCTGTTTGGATACAGGCAACTGCCCCAAAACCATACCGGTCATCACCAGCATGAGGATGGTTGTCAGGATCATAAATTTCTTCATCATGTCATGTCCCTTTCATATCTGTTTAAATCAAATCGTTTCCAATTAACTCTGACTAGTATTTTTTGAGTGGATCAAGAAAGCCAAACACATTAATAGGTAATTCGCCGAGCGCGTATGAGGCACCTACATTAATCATCAGGCCACCCATATTCAAATCCTCATAATTGGCTTCGATATAATCCGCATTTATCTCATAGTCCACATCATCCACTGTTAAGGAACCTGAGAGAGGTGCTATTCCCAGTTTATATCCAGCACTGGCTGTTATAGACAGATCAGGATTGACCATAAAACCAAGCTCACCACCCAGCTTTAAACCGGGTGCAGCAATATTATACTGGTAGTCTACATCCACCAAAAAGATTGTCGCAGTTCCAGATAGTGACAAAATATCTACACCTGCAGCCAGGTTTGCCCCCGCAAACATTTGTCCACCAACCCGTTTACTGACACCGATGTATGGTGAAAGGATCATGGCGAATGCTGAAGCAGATTCATTATCCTCATCTGCATAGGTGGCCAGGGGCAGGGAAAATCCCAAATCCAGATCGACAAAGGTTTGACTCACTCCGATGATAGGTGCCAGATTGTATGAAATGATAACATCTCCAGCAAGCTGGGTGGTTGCTTCTTCGGCAAACAGATTGCCTCCATATGCTAGGGACAGAGAAGTATGTTCTGGCAGGATCGAGGAGCCGCTCATGATCCCCAGGTGAGCCCTGACATCCATACCCAGTCGTGGATGTTCCAGTACCACGGTACCTTCTGAGACCTTTTTCCCCAGCAGTTGATTTGCATAGGAATAATTATTGGGGTCTTTGCGGTTGTCCCCTGTTTTTGATACACGAATGAATCCTGCTTTTACAGCAACTTCATCACCCGCTGCATTTTCCTCATATTCCACCAGGTGAAAGCCATCATCCAGATGAACACCTTCCTTGGTACCTAAATTGAAACCGTAAGATTTGCCAGAGGCTTCAACGATTTGTGCCGTAAGCTTGAAGTCATCAATTTCTTTGGTTTTCACACCGAGATTCTTGGCAAAGGCCAGCATGGCATCATTCTGGGCGTATTGCTCAGGGGTGGTGGGCCACTTTGTGTCCCCAAATTTAAACCGGGCATAACTTGATTCACCGGTTAGGGAATTCTTTGATTCCGGATCGAGACTGGATATGCCGCTGGTGGTTGCTTCTTTGATCTTTACCACGCTTGAATTTCCAGCTTCATCAACCTTTAGCTGCCACCATATAATGCCACCTTCCATTTTGAAGGTGAGTGTCTTGTCTTCAACCTTCTGGGTGGCGGACTTAATGTATGGCAGGTAAATGAAGGCTGAATTCATCAGCGCTTTGAGCTCATCTGTGGTGAGACCCAGAGATTTAGCCTTGGTAGCGGCAAAGGACTGGAAGGCGGCCTCATCTTTTAAGGCGCTGCCACGATTTTCCATCACACCAGGATCGTTAAGGATTTCAACGATTTTGCTGGTAACCGTATTTTCCAGGACACCAGCCAGGGATGTGGCATTGATATCCGTGAGCAAATTTGATTCCCTACGAAAATTTTCCAGCAGATTGCTGGGCAAAACATTGTAGTCGAACCTATCGATTTCAATATAATGCTTCATGAACATGTCGAAGGTCTTTGCATCAAAATGGACATCTTCTAAGGCATCTGCCTTGTACCAGACCGACTCAAGGGAGCTGACAGATTTCCTGACATATTCTCCCTGTTGCGCAAATATCATCGTAATTGATACGGCCAATAGTATCAGCTTTTTCATAAGCTTCATTCTCCCCAATTCATTATTTTGGATTGCTTAAAATTAGTGCAGACATATGTGGGCTCCCATATGGTGCCAATGACGCATCAATGCCCCTGTTCATAAAAAAATATTCAACAGGAATATATCTCACAGGAGGGCTTGTCCATCATATTATTTTTACCAGATCGATTGAAGACCTGGTCTGACTTGAGATCAGATTACTCAGTCGGCTCTGAGGTACTGTCTTTCTTCTGAATTTTATTTACAATGGCCATGATGCCTCTGTAGATAGCCTTAATTAAACCTGGTAGTAACTTTAAGATAAAAACAACACCTTTAACGATGAGTTTTAACAGCTGTTCGCCCGAATTTCCGCTCATTTCAATTCCTTTTCAGTTCTAGGTTCTATTGCAACTGGAGTTCAAGGGTAGCAGTTTGTACTGCAAGAAACCGCTCCAATAAGCATAGCGTTTTGCATATTTTGAAAAATCAAAAAGATAAAGAAATAGAGGTGTGCAAATTTTGCTCCAAGCTGATGGAGGTCTAACCTGGTGTGTTTTAGCGCAACCGGTTTACTTTAGCAGCACCATCTTGATGGTCTGAAACTGACTTCCAGACTCTACCCTGCATAAATAAATTCCTGCACTGAGTGGATGGCCATTTAAATCTGTACCCTGCCATTGGAACTCATATACGCCGGGAGCATGATCTTTTGAGGGGGTTTGCAATACTTCCTGCCCTTTAAGATTGTGAATGGTTAACCGGGTTTTCTGTGTTTCAGAAATACTGAACCGGATGGTGGTTGAGGGGTTAAACGGGTTGGGAAAATTTTGACCCAAAGAAAATTGCTCAGGCAGGGGAGAGTTATCAATCGCCACCGGAGAATCAATCTGTATATATTTGACCAGGGAGATTCTTGAGGCAAAGTAAGAATCGATCACGTGGGTGAAAGCACGATAGACATTCCCTGAAGTATCAACACCCATGTGGTTGCCATACACATCAGCATATCCCTCTGCGTTTATATCTACCCGCCATTCTTCAATGCCATCCGATGAAAGCTTCCACGTTGTAAAAGATGGCTGGTCAGGTGCTTCCTCATTGGGTCCAAAACCAGCAATATAGCAGTTGTCATATTGGTCAAGCTTAATGGAAGGCCAGTTCCAGAGATAAAAATAGCCCGAATGTCCGCTTAGATTGTGCATCCACAATCGATCGCCATGTGGTGAGTATTTTAGTGTGACCATATTCAAACTATCTTCAGACATAAAGAAGCTATAGGCTGCAACAACGTAACTATTATTGCTGTCAACCTCAATGCCGTAGACTGCGGCCAACCAGGAATCAGGGACTTCGTAAGTGTCTGCCCACAATGCTTCACCATCCGGGCTATATTTTATGAGGACATAATTATTCCCGGAATATCCACCTAAGATGAGATTATTTTCTCTATCGATTTCAACTACCGTACCACCTGAGGACACACTAGTTTCCTCTTCATAGCGAGTCATCCATGCGAGCGTGCCATCAGACAGGTATTTAAGTGTTACAAAATCATATGTGTCATCAAGGCCGGAACTCCTCCCTGTAACTACATATTCACCCTGGGTAGTAACCTTAATATCTGCAAATTGATCCTGTCCATTTACCTCTCCATCATAGGTTGCAACCCACTGCTGAATGCCATCAGAGCCATATTTAAGAATGAACCCGTCAAGCTCTCCGTTGACATTGAAGCTTCCTGCTATTAGTACATTTCCTTGCGAGTCAAAGACAAGTGAGCGGGGGAAAATAGCTGGTTCATGGTAGCGTTGAGCCCACATTTGAATACCATCTGAATTGTATTTAACAGTGGCTAAAACTGGATATCCCGTAGATCCACTGGCTATTCCAGAAACAATCACATTGCCCAGCGAGTCTACTTCAATCAGTGTGGGGCGATCACTGTGTCCACCATCATAGCGCGCCACCCAACACGTGTCTCCATTTGGATCTAATTTATAAGTGATATAATCGTTCTGTCCAGTAGCGCCCGGGCTTTGTCCTGCAAGATAAATATATCCGGCTGCATCAAGTGTCATTGCAGTGAAGTTATCCCTGCTAATGATGGGACCAGAAAATGAGCTGATCCACGCTTCGGAGCCTTCAGTATCATATTTGATGGTTGTGAAATCAGTTGCGTTACCAGAAATTGTTGTCCCGGAAACATAAATTTCCCCCTGGTCACTCACCTTCAGTTTCACACTTGCATTATCCTGATCACCTGTAAAGTCATTGACCCACATCGCATCACCCTCAGGTGAGTATTTGACTGTGCGAGTATTGCTTTCTGAAAGGAAAGGGTCATCTTGAAAGGTAGCGATGACATTTCCACTATTGTCCAGAGTGATACTCCTACAATCCTGATTCTCTTCGCTTGCAACCCAGATTTCATTTCCTTGTGAATCATATTTGACAATAATAGCTGAATGATCATAGCTATCTGAAGTCAGGATGCCACCGATATACACATTCCCTGATGAATCAGCTGCTAAACTGCGACCAATCGCGCCATACTCACCTGTCCCAAACTGGGAAATCCACTGTTGGTTCCCCTGTGTGTCATAGCTAATGGTTATCATAGCTCGGCCATCGGTAAATTCGGATTGGCCTGTCACGATCAGGTTACCTGCGTGGTCTAAAATCATGGAAGTCGGGTAATCCTTGTTGTTTGCGGTTCCATTAAACGTTTGACTCCAAACTTCAGCTCCATCGGGAGTATATTTTATCGTCAGGATATCCCAGTCCGAATCAGCTCCCCTGATACGACCAGAAACATATACATTACCAAGCGAGTCCAGTGCCATATCACTGGTAAAAATATAGTGTGGTGCCTCTTCATTTGTGTATCTGCTCTCCCACAGAAGGGTTCCACCTGTTGAATATTTAAGGGTAACAAGCTGGTTGGTGCTGACTTGATATTCGGAAACATCTCCAGCGATAATCAGATTGTTTTGACTATCAATCGCAAGGGCATCCACGTTAAAATCTTCATCAATACTGGCATCAATCTCGGTGGTCCATAGCTCATCTCCAGCTGGAGAATATTTAACCAGAGTATAACTCTCTGAACTCCAGGTATGGGCTATTAGAAAAATGTTGCCCAAATCGTCGAGGATTAGTCTCCTGGCATTAGATCCACTCAGAGAGTCCACATTAAAAGTGGATATCCACTCCTGCATTCCATTTGTGCTATATTTAATGAGGACAGTCTCAGAATTCCCTGTTACTTGTTCAGCCCATCCAGCAACATAAAGATTACCTAGCCCATCCAGTGCAGCATCCGCGCATCTGGCATCACCCCTTGCAGTGTTGGTCCCGTACTCCCGCATCCATTCCAGATTGACACTATCGCGCAAGGTGTGGGTGATTTGATTTTGCTGGAAAGAAGGTGCATGCTGTTGGGCTGTATGCGGCAATTCAAACTCTGGAAGGTAAAAATTGTCCCATGCCGTAGATGGGGTGTCGCGAATTGAGGATTGAGCAAGGGTTGATCCCAATAGAAAAAGTGTTAAAAAAACAGCTGACAAAATTCTCATGCTACACCTCAATATTTTTTTACCCCAGTATGAATATTTCGAGTATTGGTCAAAAAATAGGAAGTGAATCAGCATGATCATAGAAATTTAGGTCTAAAAATATGTTTGTTATGTAATTGGCATGTATATGAATCGCAAGAGCTTAGCTCAATTACACTCAGAAATTCTCTTACAGCCTCATTCAAATCACAATGACTCAACCATTGCTTTCAGGCCTTTTCACTATTAAGGTGCATCCATGCTGGAGAACCTAACCCCCCTCAATCTTGCCGCAGTCCTGTTCATTGGTGCCGGTGCTGGTTTTATCAATGTTCTAGCTGGTGGTGGTTCATTTTTAACACTGCCACTCCTGATCTTTTTAGGATTACCACCCAATCTGGCCAACGGCACCAACCGTCTGGCCATCCTCATGCAGAACACTTTTGCTATTGGTCGTTTTATGCGCAAGCAAGTAATTCCAGGACAATTTGCTCTGAAAGCAGCGCTGTTTGCTGTTCCTGGAGGAATTATCGGAGCCTGGCTGGCAACTCTGGTGAGTAATGCCCAGTTCAAGTTCAGCTTGGCCATGGTCATGATAATCATGTCCTTGTTTACCCTGTTCACATCCAACCGGCAGAAGGGTGAGCCCATCAATCCAGAGGATTACCTTGGAAAATGGCTGGGGCCTGGTATGGCATATTTCCTGGTGGGGATTTATGGTGGCTACATTCAGGCCGGTGTGGGGTTTCTGGTTTTGTCAGTCTTACTCTGGCAAAATATTAATCTGGTCCACGGCAATGCGGTCAAACTGACCGTCATTTTCTTTTTTACGGCTATTGCGCTGGCGATTTTTGCATGGAATGGTCAGGTAAACTGGGGTATGGGGTTTGCGCTGGGTATAGGCAACATGCTGGGAGCCTGGCTGGGGACCCATGTGGCCATCAAACAAGGTCATAATTTTATAAAGCATGTGGTTACCGTTGCGGTCATGGTATTTGCGATTAAACTATTGATAGATATGTAACAATAAGCGTTAACCGCAAAGAGCGCAGAGGACGGGGAGATACTCGTGCCTATGCACTCCATAAGGCATAGTCTGTTTGAAAATATTGATCCATTATCAGAAACCATCAGCGCAGGGTTAGTTGGCATTTAAAATGTGGAGCCCATTTTCGTCACCCTGAGCCCCGTCGAAGGGTTTTGAACAGAAGCATATCGAACTATTTGAGGCGAACACCAGTTGGAATGTTATAAAATGGAGTCACCGTGAAGGAAGCTGTCATTGATCTTACAACCTTGCCCAGTATAGATGCTTTACTTCAAGCTGTTTCAGATATTGAATTACCCCACAGCCTGAAGAAAAATGAAGCACGAACCCTGCTGAATGAGATCCGTACACTGGCCTCAAAGGGCAAGTCAGCACCTGCAGGCACAATCGAGGACAATTTTAAAAGGCGACTCAATAAAATTTTAAATTCCCTGCGGAAGGTGATCAACGGCACTGGTGTCGTTGTTCATACCAATCTGGGACGTTCGCCCATGAGTAATGAAGCCCATGCTTCCCTGGAACTTCTCCGCGATGGTTATGTGAATCTGGAACTGGATCTGGATAATGGCCGGCGGGGGAGTCGTCATGATCACCTGCGACCCTGGATTCAAGCCTTGACAGAGGCTGAAAACGGAATCCTTGTGAATAACAATGCCGCCGCTGTCTTGCTTTCCCTCAATAGCCTGGCAGATAAAAAGGAAGTCATCATCAGCCGGGGTCAATTGGTGGAGATCGGTGGCTCGTTCCGTATTCCTGAAATCCTGCGCAAAGCTGGATCCAAACTGGTGGAAGTCGGAACCACAAACCGCACCCACCTGAAGGACTACGAGGCTGCCATTACACCCAGAACCAAACTCCTGCTCTGGGTACATACCTCGAATTACAAAATTACTGGTTTCACCAAAGAGGTGGGATTACAGGAAATGGTGGCACTGGGCAAAAAGCACGATATCCCGGTTATGGCTGATCTGGGTAGCGGCGCTCTGGTTCCAATTGACCGCTATGATCTCCAGCGCGAGCCCCTGGTCTCAGAGGTACTCAAAGCGGGCGTAGATGTGGTTACATTTTCTGTCGATAAACTACTGGGCGGCCCACAGGGGGGCATCATTGCCGGTAGACATACACTGATTCAGAAAATTGAAAAGAATAACCTCTTACGTGCTTTACGGCCGGATAAGACCCAGATACAACTCACGTTAGAAGCCTTGAAGGCCTTCTCCTCCAAATTTGATTCACTGGGTGATATTCCCATATATCGTGATTTTGACTCAGACGTTTCCAGGTTGAAGCAGCGAGCTGAATCAATCATTGAAAAGGTCAAAAATAATAAGCTTCACTTAACTGCTATTGCAACACAGGCACAGGTCGGATCCGGAGCATCACCTTCAGAGACACTTGATTCTTATGGTATCACTACTCAGCATCCCAAACTGAAACCTGCCAAACTTGCAGCCTGTTTACGAGCTAATTTTCCAGCCATCATGGGTCGTATCAATGATGATACTTTCCTCATCGATCTTAAGGCTGTTCGTGAATCTGAAGATGCAGACATCATACAGGCATTGGATGACCTGGATTGATGTGTCCACGCTGTGCTTGCAAATTTCAAGTTTCTAATTTCAATCACTAGGAGCAACGATCAATGACTTCTTCCCCGTGGCAATCCCGTCTCAAGGCCTTAGGTCCTGGTCTGTTATGGGCTGGGGCCGCAATCGGTGTTTCGCATCTGGTCCAGAGTACACGGGCTGGGGCCAGTTATGGCTTTGCCCTGGTCTGGGTGGTGATCATTGCCAATCTGTTCAAGTATACCGCCTTTGAATTTGGACCACGCTATGCAGCAGCCATGGGTGAAAGTCTGTTGGATGGGTATCAGCGTGTTGGAAAATGGGCCCTGCCCACGTTTTTGATATTGACTTTTGGAACCATGTGGACGCTACAAGCAGCAGTTACCATTGTCACCGCAGGTCTGGCCAATAAAATATTTGGTTTGAATCTGAGTCCGGTTGTATGGAGCGCAATAATTCTGGCTATCTGCGCTGGAATTCTAACCATCGGGAAATATCCCCTCCTGGATAAGTTGATTAAAATTATCATCGTGGTCCTCAGCATTTCAACCATCTTTGCAGTTATAGCGGCAGTGAGTCACGGATCATCCATTAGCGCTGATTTTATTCCTCCAGAAGTATGGAGCGTCGCTGGAATCTCATTCATTGTAGCCCTGATTGGGTGGATGCCTTCTGCCATAGATATTTCGGTGTGGCATTCCTTGTGGACCATCGAAAGAAGAAAAGAGACGGGTTCAGCACCGGCATTAAAAGATGCACTCTTCGATTTTCGACTGGGCTATTTCGGAACAGGTGCTCTGGCTCTGGGGTTTGTCACGCTGGGAGCCCTAATCATGTATGGAACCGGAGAAACCTTTGCCGGATCAGGTGGCGTGTTCGCCGGTCAGCTCATCAGTCTGTATACCAGCACCCTGGGGGAATGGAGTTATCTCCTGGTTGCCGTAGCGGCATTTACCGCCATGTTCAGTACAACCCTGACGGTGACAGATGCCTTTCCCCGTGTCCTGACACGCTCGACGGAATTGGTTTTTCCTGATAAAATTGCAGGGGGGGACAACAAGCATCTATACTGGATCTGGATGGTTATCGTACTCGGTGGAAGTCTGGTCATCATTGGTTTATTTATCAGCGGCATGACAGCCCTGGTGGATCTGGCAACGACACTGGCATTTTTGACAGCACCCATTCTGGCATACATCAATTACAGAGCTGTCACGGGACCATGGATGCCTGATGCGGCCAGACCGGGATCAAAACTGCTCCTGTTCAATTGGGTTAGTATGATATTCCTGGCAGGCTTTGCTCTATTTTTTTTGGTCTGGAGATTTATTCTGAATTGATGGTGGAAAATTGAAACTAGAAACTAGAAACTAGAAACTTGTGAAGCAGAAGGAACCACCAAGGCACGAAGACACGAGGATGCACAGATTGATATTTTGTTTTTTTAACAACGAATTGAACGAATGAGACGAATGGAAGCTTTAAATACCCCAAAATCAGATTTGTTTTGAGGAAAGAATGTGAGCAATATAGAATACAGCCTTAGTGATCCTTTGTGCCTTTGTGATTTAGTGTTATCATTAAAAATCTCCGCGCCCTCTGCGTCCTCTGTGGTTAGAAAATCATGCAAAAAGTAATCGGATTAGCCGGTCATATTGACCATGGCAAGACGGCCCTGGTAAAAGCCCTCACAGGTGTAGACACGGATCGACTGGAAGAGGAAAAGCGACGGGGTGTCACTATTGATATTGGGATCGCTTTTTATAGTGATGATGTGACCTTTATTGATGTCCCGGGTCATGAGAAATTTATCAAAAATATGGTTACTGGTGTGAGCACAGTTGATGCCGCCCTCTTGGTGATTGCCGCTGATGATGGTGTCATGCCCCAGACCCGCGAACATCTGGATATCCTGCAAATTCTCGGTGTTAATCGCTTACTTGTTGCGCTGAATAAAACGGATCTGGTTGATCCTGAATGGCTGGAGTTGGTTACGGATGAGATAGATGGGTATTTAACCGAAAGGGGCTACCCGGAAACAACCATTGTTCCCGTTTCTGCTGTGGCCGAGACTGGGATCGAAGATTTGCGAAAGGCCCTGAATGAAGTTATTGGCTCCATAAAGAATCATGACCGTCAGGGTGTATTTCGTTTACCCATTGATCGGGTATTTTCAGTCAAAGGCTTTGGAACTGTGGTAACTGGAACCGTCCTTTCCCATGAATTGCGCAAGGGTCAAAGCGTTGAACTTTTTCCACAGGAAACGGTTTTTCCGGTGCGCGGTCTGCAGTCCCATCATCAGGATGTCGATAAAATAAAATTTGGAGACAGAGGTGCCATCAACCTGGGTGGTGCCAGTGTAGAGGAGTTGGGGAGAGGTGCCTTTCTTGGGAGCCCCGATATGTTCCAGACAGGATCATTCTGGGTGGGAAAATTCAGTGTCCTGGCCCATTGGAAGAAACCTGTTAAAGAAGCAGATCGTGTGCATATCCATGTGGGGACCGGAAAACGAGAAGCCCGCATTCATCTTTTAGAAGCCAATCAGTGTGAACCGGGGAAAAGCATGTTGTCCCAGTTCTTTTTTGAAGAACCCATCTCGGCCGGTTTTAAGGAGAAAGTGGTCATTCGTTTCCTCTCACCAGAGGAAACGCTGGGCGGGGCTCAGTTGTTTTGGGCAGTTGATCATCGCTTAAAAAAACAGGATAGCAGACTGCCATTTTTAACTGCCCTGGATTCAGAGAACATTGAAGCTTTGATATGCTCAGCCCTGGACTTTTTTCAGAGGCCACTTAAGCGACGGCAAATAGCCCGATTGCTGGGAGTTGCTGAATCGAAAATTCATGCAGTCTTGCAAAAAGAGGAGTTTTTCAGAGCCTATCAGGAGCAGTACATCAAGGCGGAAACATTCGATACTATTCTGTCGCAGGTACATACAACTCTTGAAACCTACCACCTAAAACAGCCGTTGGGCAAAGGGCTGCCTCGAGAGCTATTGGTGAATGTAAAATCTGAGTTGAGGGAATTTGTTTTGTCAGCTGCATTGCAGACAGGGAAGCTCAAAAATCAGGGTGATTTGTGGCAACTGGCTGGCCACCAGGGCACCCTGGATGAGGCTGATGAAGTCATCAAGCAAAGTATTATCAAGATTTTTGAGGATTCAAACTTCTCCTCACCGGGTATGGATGAATTAAAGGAAGAACTGGGAGCTCAGGGGACAACAATTCTGCAGTGGATGATTCAGCATAAGGATCTCACCCGGATCGACAAAGACTACTATCTGCTCAATACTCAAATCGAGCACTTTTTTACTGAATTGAAACGCTGGTACAGTAATCAATCAGAGCTTACTGTGGCACAAGCCCGAGAAATTGTACCAACCACACGGAAATATCTGCTGCCTCTGCTTAATTATGCAGAACGCAAAGGCCTGCTCTTGCGCGAAGGTGATATACGCCGGTGGGTGGGAGAAGAATTGTAAATGAGAGTAGTTTCCCCTTCTGAAACGTTCCCATTTGTTGTTCTAGCCCAGCTCCACCTTGGTAATTCCTGATTCGTAATTCTTAATTATAGTCTATATTGATCGAATGTCACCAAAGCAGAAAAAGAATGATGATAGCAGTACACCCCTCATGCGGCAGTATATGGAGATCAAGGCCAAGTACCCTGATGTGGTGTTGCTGTATCGAATGGGTGATTTCTATGAAACCTTTGGCGATGATGCCAAGGTGACCTCCAAAGTGCTGGGTATTACCCTCACCAGCCGCTCCAATGGGAAGGCTGCCAAAGTTCCACTGGCCGGTTTCCCCTATCATGCGTTAGATACTTATCTTTATAAATATATGCAGGCCGGGTTGCGGGTCGCCATCTGTGAACAGGTGGAGGATCCCAAACAGGCCAAGGGTATTGTAAAACGACAGGTCGTGGAAGTTGCCACTCCCGGTTCGGCCATGAGTGAGCAGTTTCTCACTGCCAAAGAATCAAACTATCTCGTCTGTGTCTATGGCCTGGATAATCTAATAGGCTTGTCCTTTCTGGATGTTTCCACAGGAAAGTTCAGTGTTCTGGAATTGCAGCCTCAACAACTCAAATCATTTCTCGCCGGTCTATCCCCCAGGGAAATACTCCTATCTGAAGATGATTCTGAATCAGAACTTTTTATGGGTCGCGGTCAGTGGTTGCTGACCCGTGTCGAAAGTTGGGTCTTCAATCCTGATTTTGCCACCAGCGAGCTGACCAAACAGTTTAAAACAACGGGTCTCAAAGGATATGGGATGAGTGGTATGGGTGCCGGTACCTCTGCTGCCGGTGCTATTCTGTATTATCTCCAGAGTTATCAGGGACGCGATCTAAAACATGTCACCGGCATTCAGACGTTGAAAGCCGATGACTGGATGACCATTGATGATGATTCCTTGAGAAATCTGGAATTGTTTCATTCTCTCCGGGGTGGTGGGGATGAGGGTACCCTGATTTCGGCCTTGGATGAAACGGTGACATCAGGTGGTGGACGTTTACTCCGCGATTGGCTGCACAAACCATTATTGGATAAAGAGCGGATCGAGAATCGTCTGGATCAAGTCCAACTATTTTTTGACAATTCAGAATTACGGAACTCCCTCCGGGATGTGCTCAAGCAAATGGCTGATCTTGAACGATTACTCTCGAAGCTGAGCTCAACCAGAGGTTCAGGTCGGGATTTGAGCGGGTTGCGGTCTTCACTGCAATTGCTACCTGAACTGGCCAAACTTTTAAATGATAAACATATTCATGAAATTGGTCTCCATGTGGAGAGCTTACCTGATGTGAGCACCTTGCTGGCTGATCTTGAACGATTGATCGTTGATGAACCACCTGTATCCGTTAAGAATGGGGGTATCATCCGGGATGGTATAGACGAAGGTTTGGATGAGATTCGTGGAATAGCCAGAAATGCCAAGGCCTGGCTGGTTGATTTCCAGGTATCCGAACGGCAGCGTCTGGGGATTCCGTCCCTTAAGGTGGGTTATAATAAGGTCTTTGGCTATTACATTGACATTACCCACACCCATAAAGACTTAGTCCCTGAGGATTATATCAGGAAGCAAACGCTGGTAAATTCTGAGCGATTCATTACTGAAGAGCTCAAAGAATATGAAGAAAAAGTCCTTCATGCTGAGGAACGTTACACCGCTCGTGAATATGAAATATTTGATGAGTTAAGAATCAAGGTGCTAGCCGAAGCACTGGATCTACAAACCATAGCTGATTTTATCGCCCGGCTGGATGTTGTCAGCACGTTTTCAAAGATTTCCTATGATCGCAACTACTCACGACCCGAGCTAAATCATTCGCTTGAGATTAAGGTTAAAAACGGTCGTCACCCGGTAATTGAGCAACTCTTACCCGTGGATGAAGCCTTTATTCCCAACGACCTGCTTTGTGATGCTTCCCAGGATCAGATACTGTTGATCACTGGTCCCAACATGGCTGGAAAATCAACCTATTTGCGTCAGATTGGCCTGTTGGTGCTGCTGGCCCAGATTGGATGCTATATCCCGGCAGATGAGGCCAAAATTGGTATGGTTGATCGTATCTTTACCCGTGTTGGAGCTTCAGATAATCTGGCAGGGGGTGAGTCCACCTTCCTGGTGGAGATGAATGAAACCGCCAATATTTTAAACAATGCCAGCCAGCGCAGTCTCATCCTGCTGGATGAAATCGGCCGGGGAACTTCAACTTATGATGGTCTGGCTATTGCGTGGGCTTTGATTGAATATCTCCATGGCAAAACTGAACAGGCTGCGCGGACACTATTTGCCACCCACTACCATGAACTAACCAAGCTGGAAGGTATTTTGCCCCGACTGAAGAATTATAATGTGGCGGTTCGTGAATATGATGAGAAGGTCATTTTCCTGCGTAAGATTATCCCTGGTGGAGCAAGCAAATCTTACGGAATCCATGTAGCCCAGATGGCAGGAGTCCCATTACCTGTGATTCAGCGAGCTAACGAAATTCTTAGCGATCTCGATTCTGGAGAAATCAGCGTCCGATCAACCGAGATCAAAGAAGCTGTCCCAACCTTTGACACACACCAAATGTCACTCTTTGAGAAACAGGAACATATCCTGCGAGATAAACTGGATGGGCTTAAACTGGATCAGATGACACCCCTGGAAGCCATGATTTTTCTTGATGAAATGACCCGAAGTATTCAAGATGAAAAGTAGCTCGGAAACAAGCGGTGCTTCGGTGCGTATGACATTCATGAGATATTTACTCCCACTCCTGTTGCTACCCGTGTTAATCCAGGCTGAGACAGTTTCATATGGTGAAGACCCCTTCGTTTTAGGCATGTCCATTGATGCATATGCGCTGGGCAATATCAAAGCCTTGCCCATGGCAAACCCCAGCCCTGGGGCCAATGTTACCCAACTGAATAGTGTCGAATCAAAACTGGGATTCCAGCATACAGAAGGTTTTGGTGGTGTCTACCAAACCGATGTACTCAGTGGTAACCACGACCAATGGACCTTGGTCCTCTTTCGTGGTGGTGTTAGCAATATTCCTGATACACGCAATGCCCTGCTGGATTATGGCACCGATGGCGTCGCTGAAAGTGATGATGCAGACGGTACTGAAAATAATGGTCGCCTGGATCCTGGTGAGCGACTCAGTATTAATTCCATCAGCTATTTTAGCACCCAGCAGTTTCTGGCTGAGCTGGGCTATACCCAGCATGTCAATCCAAAACTGGCCTTACACGGCACGGCGCGGCTGATCTATAATGATTTAGAAGTAGAAAGTGGAATTGGATTTGGTTTCCATGGTGGTCTACTCTACGAGCCGGTTAAAAAATTGAGAATGGGACTGGAAGTTACAGATATTCTTACCACCATGCTATTCTGGAGCAGTGGACTCACTGAAGTCTATTTGCCGCAGCTTTATGTCGGGATTGACTATCAATTGGCATTCAAAAAGATTCCCTTTGTTCTGCATCCCATCTTTCAGATTGAATATCCACTGGACGGTGCGACAGCGCAACTTAACAAAGTGGATTGGGGCTATTCTGGTGGGCTTGAAATTATTTTTCAGGATCAATTATTTATTCAGCTCGGGCGTAACGCTTTGAACCAATTTCAAGTGGGAGCGCTAATCCGGACCAAATATATGGATTTGCATTATGGTACGGGATTTTCTGACTTAAGCACAGTCGCAGGACAAACCCATCGGGTTGGTGTGGGGCTGAAATTGGGTGCTTTTGCTCTGTTTTAACTGATTATCTTTGCATCGAAACATTCTGGACGTCATAAAGGGGAGATTAGATATGCTTGATAGGGATGCTGCCTGGAAACTCTTGTGTGAATATACATTAACTGAGTCCCTTAGAAAACATGCTCTGGGGGTGGAAGCTGCCATGCGCGCCATGGCCAAAAAATATGACGGAGATCCTGAGCTTTGGGGAATCACCGGTTTGCTCCATGATTTTGATTATGAGAAATACCCCACTGCAGAAGAACATCCCTATAAGGGAGTAGCCATCCTCAGGGAATTGGGCTATCCGCAGGAGATGCTGGATGCCATTATGGGCCACGCTGATTACACTGGAGTTGAACGTAAAACCTTGTTGGCAAAATCACTGTTTGCCGTGGATGAATTGGTAGGATTTATATTTGCTGTTACCTATGTGAGACCCAGTAGGGCTGTTCGCGAGGTGGCTCCCAAATCAGTGCGAAAAAAATTGAAACAGAAGGCCTTCGCAGCCAGCGTGAACCGTGAGGATATCATCAACGGAATGCAGGATCTGGAAGTGGATGAGAATGAGCATTTCCAATTTATTATTGATGCGCTGACTGAGGTGGATGAAACGATAGGTCTGGCGGGAAATCTCTAAAGGTTATTACAATAATCCTAAGTTTCTAAATCCTGGATAAAATTTCTTTAAACTCGCTGAGTATCATGGCAGTTGCTCCCCAGACCTTGTGACCATTAATGGCAAAGAATGGAATTTCCCAATCGCGATCATGGAATCGTCGCGTTTCATATTGAATGGTTTCAGAGCTAAGGGTTTTTAGAGAAATACTGAAAATTTCAGCCACCTCTTTGGGCTCAGGGATGAGATCAGGAGTTGTGTTCGTAAACCCTACCACAGGTTGTACGAGATGATTGCTCACGGGAATGGGCAAAGGGCTGGTTTTGCCAATAACCTCAACTGTATCCGGGTGGATATTCACTTCTTCATGTGCTTCTCTCAGGGCTGTTTCAATATCACTTTCGGAACCATCCCGGCGTCCACCAGGGAGTGCGATTTGTCCACTATGGGCAAAACCATCAGCGCTGCGTCTGATCAGCGGAAACACCCATTCATGATTATCCTCATAGATGGCTATTAAGACAGCTGCAGGGTGAAGATTCTTCGACTGGAAATCCTGGATTCTACCTTCTGGAATGAGCCGCTTCTGGGCTTCCCAACCAGGTAGGTCCTTTTGGATCTGCTGCTTTAGTTTTTGTATTATTTGTAAATTTTCCACTAATCTGCATCCCGGATGGTTTTCATGGAAATCCCTAACATTCCACTAAGAGTTGCTCCAATTCCGATAAACAGAAAGATGGTTCGAGGAGAAATCCATTCTGCTACAATGCCTGTGAATGCTACAGATATAGACATTACGCCGATAACTGCAAGGTTAATCATGGAGAAAACCCGCCCCTGCATATCGCCGGGAACAATGGAGTGCACCAGTGTAGTTCGAGTAACCTGAATAAAGGGGATGCCCAGGGAATGCACAAAGATGATGATCAGCGTAAACCAGAAGGGGTCAATATTGAATGAGCCGACCCAGAATAATGGGATAAATGTAATTCCATCATAAATCAGGCCCAGCATGAGCCAGGTACCCTTTTTATATCTACGACGAAGTTGATACACCAGAATCGTGGCCAAAAGCATTCCAATTCCATAGCTGGACTCAATGAATGCGAAATCCTGTCCGCTCCCATCCCAGACTTCCTTGATCAACAGGGGCGTGCCCACAACGGCCGGGCCCATGATGAAGAAATTATTCAGGGCTGTAATGAGAATGATCCAAAAGAGGCGACGATCCTGTGCCCAAACATAATGCAGCCCTTTTTTGAGCTCATCTAGATGACGGTTCTCAAATGTTTGAATTTTTCTGTCTTTCCGCTGGTATGAAATCAGAAAAATCAGTATAAATGATACCATAAATGTAGCTGAGTCCATAAAGAACAGGTTCGTAATCCCCAGTGTGTTTAGTAGCATTCCAGCGCCAAATAAACCTACAAAATAAGCCAGATACCCAGTAGACTGCATCAGGGCATTGGTTTTTAACAGCTGATCTCCAGCAACAAGTTCTGGGATAATTGCATCTCTGGAAGGGTTAAACAGGGTTCCAAATGATGCAGAGAGGAATACAATCACCGCCAGCAAAAGGGGTGAGAGCATATCCATGGTAAAGAAAATGGGGATCAGGAGTATTAATAAGAAACGCGCGATGTCGCTGATGAGCATGAGGGTTCGGCGTCGATAATGATCAGCCAGTACACCGGCGAACAGGCCAAAGAGCAAGGCCGGTACCGTTGCGGCAAAGGCGATAAATCCGGTGAGGGACGCTGATCCCGTAAGATCCAGCATGAGCCAGATTACCGCCATATGGGTAATGCTGTCGCCTGCTTGGGAGACCAGCTGACCTAGCCAGAGCAGAGAAATATTTTTATTGATGAATGGACGAAAAGGTACAGTTGTGGTGTTGGTCACAGATAGTTCAGCATTTTTTAAAATTCGGCGACTGGCAAAAGAATAGAAAAAGTAGTTCCTATGTCAGGTGTGCTGTCTACAGATATGAATCCTTTGTTGCCTTCGATAATTCCTTTAACAATGGAGAGACCCAGGCCGGTACCCACCCCTTCCTTCTTGGTGGTGAAGAAGGGTTCAAAAATTTTCCTTAGATTGGCAGCTGAAATTCCTGCTCCTGTATCGGAAATGGAAACATTGATATACTCACCCTGGGGAGCGATTTTCGAAATCCGTGCATTGGGTGCATGGGTTTCATTGGTGAGTTTGAAGGTTAACGATCCGCCATCAGGCATGGCATCTCGGGCATTGATAACCAGGTTAATAAAAGCCTGTTCGAATTGTTTAACATCTGCATAGGCCATATTTTTCTCTAACTCAATCTGGGTGAGAACTGAGATTGATCTGGTACAGATCGCTTCAACAATTTCTCTCCGCTCAAAAAAGAATTCAGCAATATCAAAGGCCACAGGTTTTTGATTTTCTGGCTTGCGGCTAAATTTCAATAGCTGCTGAATAACACCGGCACTATGCTTGGAGTAGGACTGAATATTCTGGATATATTTATAAACTTCATGATCCTTTGGCAATTTGATGGCGCATAAATCAGCATAACCCAGGATGGTCGTTAGTTTATTATTGAGTTCATGGGCGATCCGGCTGGCCATAATCCCTATAACTTCCATTTTTTGTGATAGCTGTAATTGCTGTTCCAGGATATGTAGTTGAGTTACATCCTGAACGGTACCTTCCAGATATTGTAGGGTCCCGGTATCATCTTTATATGATTGGATGTTCTCCAGGACTGAAATTGGAACTCCATCAGACCGTGTCCATTCTGATTCAAAATGCTGAACACTCTTTTCGTCGTGGACCCTATCAATCATTTTTTTGCGAAGTGCAGGATCCACATAGTGCAACTCTTCTATAGTTTTACCTGTAAGATTTGTATCCGGGCTATATCCTAACATATCCACAAAAGCTGGGTTGGCCAAAATGACCTTTTCATCAGGTGATACACGGTAATAGCCATTCTGCATAGTGGTGAAGATTCCCTTAAAGAGATGATTAGCCTCCTCAAGGGCCTCCTGGTAGACCCGTAGACTGATTTCTTCTCTGAATCGGAGTAGAGAAATTTCTATAGCGGCTCTCAGATTGTCAGCCTGGATTGGTTTGATGAGATAGCCAAATGGCTCGGTAGCAAGTGCTTGAGACAGGGTTTCTTCTTCAACATCAGTCGTCAGAAAGATGAGGGGGATATTTACATGTTCAGCAATTTTTGCTGCGGCATCAATTCCAGCGCGACGGGTTTCCATGACCACATCCATGATGATAACATCAGGCTTCAGTTCGAGGGCCATCTCCTCAGCTTCTTGCTGAGAGGCGGCTGCCCCAGCCAGGTCATATTGCATCTCTTTGAGCATGAGTGTGAGATATTTCCGTAGCGATGGGTCATCATCTACAATCATAACTCGAACACGTTGGCTCATCGAGGAACTCTCTTTCTGTAAAATTTGAAGCTTATTTTAAGGACTTAAGAAAGTCCTTGGGGACTTTATCCAAATCTTGTTCGTTTATTCCATTATGGTAAACATCAACGATTTTTGGTGTGATCATAACCATAAGCTCAGTTCTTTTCTTGGCCATCTGTGTCGATTTGAAAAGCTCACCCAGGAGTGGGATAGATCCCAGAATTGGAACCTTGGAAACAGTAACCACATCCGATTCCTGCATGAGTCCACCAAGAATGACAGTTTGGCCGTTCTTTACGATTACTTCTGTCAATGCGCGGCGTGTTGAAATAATGGGGATACCGTCAGGGGTTAGTCCCTGCTGGAAGTTTGCCTGAGGAGAGAGTCTAATGGTTACAGTGGAGTCATTATTGACATGCACTCGTAGTGATAATTTCACCGTTGCATTTTTAAACTCATAGGAAACCATACCGAATTCATTGAGTTTGGGGTATGGAATCTGATCCCCAACCTCAATCTCGGCCTCTTTATTATCAAGTACCATGAGGTGGGGGGTGGACAGAAGGTGAAGATCATTGGTCTGCGATAGTAATCCCAACACCAGGTCGATATCGGCTGCAATGATACCCAGACCAAATCCTGCGGTAACATTGGGGAAAGCCGGATCCACCAGTGGCTCGGTGAGCAAGCTGCGATATCCAAACTCAGTTCCAAGTACAGCTCTATCACCACCAGGGCTTTCTTGTTGTGAAAACCATTGAAGCCCGCGATCATGATCATCAGAAACGGATACTTCTACGATGGCGCTCTTGATATGAACCTGCTCAGTATGCGTATCTAGCCTGGCCATCAAATTCAGCAACTCAGAAACTTTGCCTGGTGTATCTTGAATAATGACAGTGTTGGTACGTTCATCGCCAAAAACCTTGCCGATCTCAGGTGTCACAAACGAAGTTATAACTTCTGATAATTCACTGGATTCCGAGAACTGGCAGGAATAAGACCCGATTTTTGTAGGTATGGCAATATCATCCTTATGGGTCACCAGATATTTCCCTGAATTCCCCAGCTGTTGAAAACCCAGGTCATATAATTCTGTCATAATGGAAAGTGCTTCCAGGGGGGCGACATCTTTTAAATCTAGAGTGATCTTGTTGGTTCGTATTTCTGGATCTGAGATAAAAATCATACCACTTTTTTGACTCAGGATGCGAAGCACATTTTCAAGCTTGACTTCTTTTACAGTAATAGAAATTTTTTCGCCTGTTGTCTGTGCATTACCAAGTAGAGGTAGCACTATCAGTGAAACTAGTACAGCTCTGCGAATGGTTTCAATTCCAACTCTCGTCGATTTCATGTTACTCTCTTTCGATAACAATAGAAAAAATGTCTTCATTGTTGCCCAACACAATCATGGTATCCTGGATGGTCTGAACCGTATATCCCTTGATCATGTCACCCTCGCCATAAATGTCGTTGTTCAAGATAGCGTAGGGAGCTGAGCGATCCCAGATAATACCATTGATCGTGATTTTGGGTCTGACAATACGCTTTTTGCGTTTGACCGGCTTTTTAGTCGTCTTCTTGGTAGATTTCGCAGTTTCTTTCGGCTTTGCAGAAGGCGGTGGGGCTACATAGACCCGCTTAAAGGGATTTCGCAACTTTTTAATGTCTTCATTGGTGCTCAGAGTATCGATGGCTTCTACGAATTGAAGTTCCTCGATGAGGGGTGAGGAAACAGTGCGGATCGTTGTTTGTAGCGTTTCCAAATCCAATGCAAGTGTATTGCCAACAGTTTGCGAGACTTCGCTGGTAAAGATTTTTTTATAAGCGCCACTAAACCACAGAATCGCTGCAACAAGGATAATGGCCCCCAATACAGTCAGGAGTGTGGTATTTTTCTTGGTCACTTTTTGCCCTCCTGCATGACGAGGACTGAAAGGGTAAGGTCATAACGGGCATAATCGCTGCGTTCCAGCGGCTTGAGGATGAGGTCGTCAATGAGAATCCACTCTTCATGCTTTTCGATAAGATCCAGGAACTTCAGAAAATCTGTATAGCGACCAATCATACTGAGGCGAATCAGGTGAGCCTGATACTTTTTGCCGATATTGTGAAACTTGTTCATAGGCTCAAGCGTGACAACCTTGAGTAATGAGGTCGTACAAAATTTATCCAGCACTGGAAAAATTGCATTTACCCTGTCATTTTTCAGAAGCCGGGATGTGAATACAGCTTCGATTGAATCTAACTCACTTAATTGAATATTCAGGTTTTCAATGGCAACTTCGATATCCAGGCTAACCAGATCAATATAGGTTTCTGCCAGTTGGTTTTGTCTGAGTACGGCTTCATCATAGCGTTGGCTTTCTGGCAGGATGAGAACCTGGAGTGAAGAACCGGTAAATGCGAAATATACGATAATCCCTGTTATCAGCCATTTCATCTGTATGGCTTCTAGCCAGAATTGAAATTGCTTTTTCACTCGTATAATCCCAGGGAAAAGACCAGTTTCAGGCGGTCTTCTTCCTTGTAAATGCGATTATTCTCAACCTTGATATCACTGTAGTTGGTTGAAATAGGTAAGCTAAAAAGCAGATTACTTCGAAAATTATCTACTGACAGGATATCGCGGTTGCTCCCCTCGATATAGGTATATCCCTCAATGGTAAGTGAAGGCCCACTAGACTTTTTATTTTTGTTTTTTGTCTCTGGCTTGGAAAAGACTTTTGTAATTACCAGGTCAGGCGGTAAGGCCTTGGTTATATCAATAAGTGTTTTCCGCCAGACGCTGGGGCGTGCTTTGGGCTGAAGAAATATTTCAGATTGTTTTCGTAGTCTGTTTCTAACCCCGATTTTCCGTTCAAGGAACAACATACGAGGCTCAACGCTTGAAATTTTGCCTTCAATATCGGCATTTAAGCCCTCAAAAACCTGTGCCATATAGGTCTGACTTTCATGGGTACGGAAAAGAATAAATAAGGTTGCCCCAAAAATAATGACATAAAGCAAAAAGGTGAATCTTTTGAGGTGTCGTTTGACCCGCTCATCTGCAGTAGTGCTCAGGAAATTTAGTTGTAGCTCCATCATTATCTGAGGCTCAATCCTATGGCAGTGGAATACTGGTATTTATTTCCTTCAGTTATTTCCACAGTGGGAAAGTAATCGTTGATAGGATCCCAAATCTCTGCTGGGATTTCCATGATATCTTCAGACAATGTAAAAAAGGAGCGGATAAATGAATCGTTGAGCAGTCCACCCGTAACATAGAGTTTGCTTACTTTTTGACCAGTATTATAGAAATGTCGAAAGTTTAGTTTCCTGATGGTGAGTGACAGTTCTTTGAGTTTCTTTCCAATGCCTTTGTTGTTCATGTACAATGAAGTAAGTGGTTCATCATTGCTACTGACTTCAAGAACCCCTCGTCTTAAGTATTCAACCTCGATAAATGGGATATCAGCTGCTTTAGCAATAATGGTATTCAGATAATTTCCACCAAAGGGTAGATAGAGAAATTCTGGATGTTGTGATGGATCCATGATGGTGTAATGTGAATTACTTCCACCTAGTTGAAGGATACCAACCGAATCGGTCATTTTGGGGTTGGAGCGTTGGAAAAGGTCAACCGTGGGAAGTGTACTGGTTTCCAGTAGGCTCATATTGGTAGAAAGTGATTTAAAAACTTTCTGGAGCCATTCTATGCGATTCTTTTTAATAACAGCCAGGAGGACATTTACTTTCTTCTTCTTAGACTGTGGAAGCAGGGAGAAATCGTATTCATAATTATCCACAGGTTCAGAGAGGAGGGGGGTAAGTTCCCAAAACAGGGCCTGTTTCAACTCGTGGGATGCTATTTGTGGTAGTTGCAGGAAGAATAGATTCTGATACTTCGCGCTCAAGCCAACATTGATGTCAGCCCTTTTATAGGGGACTTCACTAAGTAGGGTTTTGACCCCATTCATGATATGAGTTTCGTTAATTTCTCGGACATCAGTTACAACGTCCTCTTCAAGGAAATCATACTTTAGCAGTGTGGAATGTTTTTTACTGCTCTTCTTAATATAGCGACAGGCCAGCTTTATTGAGTTGGTCCCAATATCAACCCCGATCTTAATTTTTTTTCCTCTGGCCACGATTCTTAAATGCTTGGTTTTTTCTTTAACTGTTATTTGTGCTTTTCATGCCGATAATCTATAACCGATGAATATAGAAAAGCCCGAGGAGGTTTCTATTCAAAAAGCGGCTGTAGTGCGGGAAAGTGATATAAAAAATCCCCATTACATAATGGGGATTGACCAAGTCAAGAATTGTTAATCTATAATGGTTAAGCGTTATGTTTTCTATTCCACTTGCTGTGCTTCCAGCGACCAATCTGCTTGGGCCAGTCATAATTATGCTTGTGCCCAAAACCCTTGGTCCAGCGGTAATAGGTATTGTATTCTGTATCCAGGAAATTGAATTGATCATCAAGGGAAACCATTTTACCAACGATGGGACCTGTCAGGGTGCCATTGCGAAGATAAATATTACCAGCACAGTATATAGCTCCTTCAATATGGTCACCAGGAGATTCATTATGTCCCCAACGATTCCAACCTTCAGACACGTAAAAATTCGTCCGAGGATTGGTGAAAACGATAGCGGGGTCCGCATCTAAGGAATCAACTGGTAGAGGTGCTCTGATGACATTCTCACCACGCAAAAATACATGGCGGCCTGTGAACACCAATGTGCTATTGTCCAACTCGATATCTCTAAGTGTAATTAAGCTTCCAGTAAACACATGAATACCTTCCTCTGTGAGGTCTTCGGTATCCCATTCATGCCAGCTTTGATTATGTATGGCTACGGCATTGTCAAGAAAGTACTGGAGGTCAACTTCTGGTAGAAAATCAAAACTTCGACTCTGACGCTCTTCATCAGCATTCACTGTATTGCCATTATCGACGATTTCTTCCACAGCGCTGATGCTGCGATCAAAATGTGTGTCTTCAGAGAGATCCAGGAGAATCTCTGATTCCATCTCAAACATATCAACATTGACAGAGAGTACATTGGATGAAGCATCCCAGACAGTGGTGATTCCATCAACAGTATTATTAACCAGTGAGTCAGTACCAGTATTGATGCGCCATAAGGATTCGTTAACAGAAGATTCCATGGCGTATTGTAGCTTGATGTTATTAACTGTCTCTTGGGAAGTGGCACTGGAGAGGTAGGAGACGTTCAGTACAGCAACACCAGTAAAGCTAAACACGACAAAAAGCATGAGGACGGCAACTAGCATGGTAATGCTCCATTACTGTATATTGGGTCGCTTATCGAATCTTTATTAATGTTAATATGTTTTATAATTGTTGCCATGCTGCCATATAAACATTCAAAAGGCATGCCACCTGAATGAAATATTGTTAA
>JAERTH010000068.1 GCA_016844955.1 Fidelibacterota bacterium
TTGATCCCAGCCAGAATTTTGAGGCATTTGTTCCAGGTTTGGACAACGAGCCTTCACTAACAACCGCCTCAGTTGCAACTCCAATTAAAATTGGTGAGAACTGGCAGCTCTATGATAGTAGTGCCGTAGACTCATCAGCCTCCTGGCCTCGTTTTAGAGGATCGGATTTCACAAACATCAGTAGCAGTCCGTTATCCATCAGTTCCAAATTAGAAACTAATCCTACGGTTTTATGGACACACGAACTGGGGGAAGGGCACGCCGGACCTGCTGTTCACAAGGGACGGTTATTTATCCTGGACTATGATGAGGAAAGCAAGTCAGATGCCCTGCGCTGTTTTGCACTCTCCGATGGTCACGAATTGTGGCGCAGGTGGTACCCAGTAAAGATTAAACGCAATCATGGGATTTCACGCACAACACCAGCTGTGACTGATAATTTTGTGGTCACCATGGGACCTCGTTGCCATGTCATGTGTGTTGAGACTGAGACAGGTAATCTGTTGTGGGGATTGGATCTGGTAGGTGATTATGGCGTCACAACACCCCTATGGTACACCGGTCAATGTCCGCTTATTGATGGGTCTGTGGCAGTTTTAGCCACTGGGGGCACCACCCTAATGATGGGGGTTGAGTGCAGCACCGGTGAGGTGTTATGGGAAACACCAAATCCAAAAGGCTGGAAGATGTCCCATGCTTCCATTATACCCATGACTCTGAATGGTGTCCGACAATACGTCTATTGTGCCGATGGTGGCGTGGTTTCCGTATCTGCTGAACCTGAAGATCAAGGTCGCTTGCTCTGGGAAACTTCTCTCTGGAATCACAAAGTGACCGCTCCCTCAGCTCTGGCCATTTCCGATGACAAAATATTTGTGACTGCAGGTTATAGCGCCGGAGGGATGTTACTCCAGGTATCTAATGCAGGTGGAATATTTTCAGTAGACTCACTCCAGAGTGTTTTACCCCATCAGGGGCTGGCCAGCGAGCAGCAAACCCCAATTTTCCGTGAAGATTTGATCTATGGGATATTGCCCAAGGATGCAGGAGCACTTAATGGGCAATTCGCCTGCTACTCATCAACTGATATTGGTGAGGTAATTTGGTCCAGTGGAAAAGACAATCGCTTTGGCCTGGGGCCCTATATGCTGGTAGATGATAAATTTCTAATCCTGGATGACGATGGTGTTCTTACTGTCATAAAAGCCTCTACCACTAAGTATACACAGTTGGCTCAGGTTAAAATATTACCAGGTCCCGATGCCTGGGCACCCCTGGCCGTGGTGGATGGCAAGCTCATTGCTCGTGATTCTCATACAATAATCTGTATTGATCTTACAGGTGAAGGGATCAGTCTATGAATAGGATAATTAAGCAGCAGAAAAAAAGTCCCCTGATACAAATGATGGTCTTTGTCAGCCTGATTGTACTCATCATTCTGGCCATCCTCATGCTATCGGAAAACAAACTGGAAGACGAGAATCAATTTGACCTGCGTCTTGATGCCTATAACAAAATCGCTGCAGAACGCATCGACTACGAAATGATTCATGCAATACCGGTCACAGGTGAAAGACTTTACGCAGTGACCCTGGATACTCACGATTTCATCTACGCCAGCACTGATGCAAAGATTATAAAATTCAACCGATTTGGCAGCGAGATTACATCCTTCAATACCCCTGAGGCTATTCGGGCCCTTCGTACCCATGAAGGTGGTGATATCTTTGCTGCAGGCGCTACGCGCATCTATCGTTTTAATGCAGATGGCAGCCAGGACAAACTACTGATTACCTTGAGTGATTCTTCGCTGGTTACATCCATTGATGTGAGAGGGGACGATATCTTCATAGCTGATGCCGGGAATCGAATTGTTGCCCATTATGACACATCGGGCAGTTTTATCCAGGTGCTGGGTGGTCCGGCACAGGGGCGAGCAGGCTTTATTATTCCTAGCCCATTTTTTGATCTGGCTTTAGATGCTGACAGTTCACTCTGGGTGGTGAATCCCGGCGAGCATAACTTTGAAAAATACAATTTCCAGGGTGAGCTCACTCAGAGCTGGGGTAAACACTCCCCCGAAATAGAGGGCTTCTGTGGCTGCTGCAACCCCAGTCACTTCGCCATTATTCCCAATAGGGGATTTGTCACCAGCGAAAAGGGGTTGGTACGAATAAAAATCTATGACCAAGCCGGGACCTTGATATCCATTGTAGCTGGTCCTGATCAATTCCCCAAACAAGCCAAAGATCTAGACCTGGTTGTTGATTCTGAAGGACGTATCATAGTGGCTGATCCGGCATCCAAAGCCCTGAAAATCTTTGTGCCAAAACAGGGGGATTGAAGTAAATGAATATGAACTTTGATCTACTCAAATCGAATCAAATGATAAACCGCAAAGCATTCCTGCAGAAAGCGGGTCGCTGGACATTGTTGTTTTCACTGGTTGGACTGGGCGGATTCCTGTTTACCCGGAATACCTGTTCAGAATCAGTTGATTCCATGGGAAACCGAACGAATCAATGTGGTGCCTGTGGGTTGAATTCAGACTGCACCCTGACGAAAGCTGAAAAATACAGAGCCTCAAGTGTCCAGACAGGGAGGGGGGACTAACCCATGAGTCAGAAAAATCCTGATAAACCCATAAGCAGAAGAGACTTTATCAATACTGGTGTTCGTATTGTTGGCAGTGTATGTCTGGGTGGTCTGGGAGCTGCTGCAATTGTCAAGGGTGGCAAACGGGAAATGGTCTGGCAGATTGATCCCCATGTTTGCGTTCAATGCGGGAACTGTGCCACGACCTGTGTCCTCAACCAATCCGCTGTAAAATGTGTCCATGCCCATGAAATCTGTGGCTACTGCAAGCTGTGCGGTGGCTATTTCCCACCTGATGCTGAGAGCCTGAATACAGGAGCAGAAAACCAGCTCTGTCCAACGGGTGCTATCAATCGCACTTTTGTTGAGGACCCCTATTTTGAATACAGCATTGACGAAGCCTTGTGCATTGGCTGTGGAAAGTGCGTGAAGGGCTGCAGCGCGTTTGGCAACGGTTCACTCTTTCTTCAAATTCGACATGATATTTGTGTGAATTGTAATGAATGTGCTATCTCAAGGTCTTGTCCATCGGGGGCAATAACCCGACAGCCTTCGGAGCAACCATATCTCATCAAAGGGCAGGAACGGCCAGCATGAGAGTAGGTCTGCACAGAATAGTCTCGCTGATTCTGGGGATACCGCTGGCCATGAATCAACTCATGGCACAGGATCGTTTCCCACGCCCAGATTTTGAGTCGGAATATAGCAAGCCGCCCATCAACACACCCCCGCCCCAGAGTACTTTTTATGAATATCTGGATGTCCTCATCCTGTTCCTGGCGTTGAGCCTTGCCAGTTATCTGGTGTTAAAGAAAAGATCGCGAAATCAGATATTTTTGCTCTCCCTGTTTTCCCTGGCATACTTTGGATTCTGGCGTGAGGGCTGTATCTGTCCCATTGGCAGCATCCAGAACACAACCCTGGCTCTTTTTGATGCTGGCTATTTCATTCCCCTGAGCGCCATCGCCTTTTTCATTCTGCCTCTGATTTTTGCCCTGTTCTTTGGAAGAACCTTTTGCGCTGCGGTTTGCCCCATGGGCGCTGCCCAGGAGCTTGTGCTAATTAAGCCCCACAAAGTCCACCCCAAAGTCGCAGCAGTTCTTGGTCTCCTGCCTTATGCGTTTCTGGGAGCGGGAGTCTTGTTCGCCGCCACCGGTGCGGGATTTATCATCTGTCGCCTCGACCCGTTTGTGGCCTTCTTCAGGTTTGGCGGTGAGTTCAAGATGATTCTTTTTGGATTACTGTTTCTGCTTGTAGGTCTCTTTTATGGGAGACCCTATTGCAGATTTCTTTGCCCCTACGGTGTCTTGCTGGGCTGGGCCTCCAAATTTTCAAAATGGCATCACTCCATTACGCCAGATCAGTGTACCCAATGCAAACTTTGTGAAGAATCCTGTCCCTTTGATGCCATTGATAAACCTGAACCCATTCTCTCAGCAGATGAACAAAAACAAGCCGGTTCGCGTCTGGGTAAATTGATTATCAGTACCCTGGTCCTGGCTATTGTGGGAGGAGGTATTGGCTATCTGGTAAGTATGCCCATGTCCAAGATGCACCCCACCATTCTCCTGGCTGAGAGGGTTATGGCAGAAAAAAATGGTTTGGTGGAAGGCACCACACTGGCCAGCCGTACTTTTCATGAATCCGGGAAGTTGACATCTGACCTATTAACCGAGGCACAAGACCTCAGAGCAAAGTTCAGAACCGGTACGGTACTGCTATTCATATTTATGGGACTGGTGATTGGATTAAAGGGTATCGGTGTCTTTTTTAAACGGACCAATCTGGATTATGAAAGTAATCGTACGGACTGTTTCAGCTGTGGACGCTGCTTTCCATATTGTCCGGATGAGCATGAGCGCCAGAAGGTTCTGGATCAGCAGAAAGATTTATATGAATCAATTGGATAACGCCCCGGATGTAAAAGTTTTGTTTGCCATCAGTCGAGGATTGATCGTCCTCTCACTATTGGTAGCCATTATTGTATCAACTCTGGTGCTGGCCAATTATTACCAGATTCAAAGAGCGGATGTTCTGAATTCCCCCTCGCTGGATCTACTCAGAGTGGAGCTTAAGGAACGGGCTCAGGATACCATTTTACGGGAAGATGTCAGATCTTTCCATCTGCTGGCTCGGAAAGCCTATTTCAACAGCCTCTGGCAAGTTAAAACCGGTGGATATCTGATTCTGGGAAGTCTGATTATTTTTGTGTTGTCCCTTAAAGTATTTAACTCGGTGAGAAGAAAGCTGCCCGATCCCAATCGCTATCGCATAACACCTGATTTTCTCAGTTTCTCCCATTCTGTTCAGACCACCATTCTTACAGCCGGGGGAATTCTATTTACCAGTGGTTTGCTGGTTTCGATTCTGTCATTTACACAAATTCCTGACCCGGACAATGCCTTGTCCGGACTTGATGACTCAATTGATCTGAGTCAACATTGGCCAGCCTTCAGAGGCCCTGGTGGGAATGGCATTGCTGCTCATACCGACATCCCCACAGACTGGGATGGTCCATCAGGCAGAAACATTCTATGGAAAACCCCTATTCCCAGACCGGGTTACAGTTCACCCCTTGTCATCAAGGATCAGCTTTTCTTGAGCGGGGGGGGTGCCAGCACGCGGGAGGTCTATTGCTTCAGCACGAAAAATGGGGAATTACTATGGCAGCAGACGGTTCCCAATATGCTCCCACCAGATGCTGAATTCGACTATGAGTTTGTGGATCCGGGAACTGGTTTTGCTGCCCCTACCATGGCCACCGATGGAAAACGGGTAATGGCTATTTTTGCAACAGGAGATCTGGTCTGCTATACTGTGAGTGGTGATCGAGCCTGGGGCCGAAATCTGGGACTTCTGGACAATCATTATGCCCACTCCTCATCACTCATAGTACATGAGAATCTGTGTCTGGTCCAATACGACAGCTTTGAAAATCCACGCTTGATAGCCATCGATATTTCAAACGGTGCTATCGTGTGGGAAGTCTCCCGAAGGACGATTTCATGGTCATCTCCAATTTTAGTGCATACCGGGGAACGTATGGAGTTGATCCTGGCTGACAGTAAATCACTCAGCTCCTATAATCCTGAAACTGGCGAGCAATATTGGAGTAATGACTGTCTCTCAGGTGAAGTGGGACCCTCACCGGCCTATACCAACGGCATGGTGTTTTGTGCCAATGAATATGCCCAGGGGAGTGGACTGCAGATAAATGGCCCTGGCACAGACCCACCCGTTGAAATCATGTGGCAAACCACTGATTATCTACCTAACACAGCCAGTCCAGTGGCTCAGGGGGACTATCTGATCATGGCCACCAGCGGGGGAATGGTCTCCATGTTAAATACCCAAAGCGGTGAAGTGTACTGGCAGGAATATCTGGGATCCGGCTTCTACTCATCTCCAATCATTGTGGGTAACCAGGTTTATCTCATGGACCTTGAGGGTAAAATGTTCATCTTCGAACTCAGCAGCAGCTATGAATTAGTGAATACCTGTGAACTGGGTGAGCCCTCGTCCTGTACGCCGGCCTTTATGTCTGGGCGCATTTATATCCGGAGTGATAAATTCTTGTACTGTATTGGTGAATAGGGTGTTTACGATGATTGGTTGTGGTAGATCATTATGGCCTGTACACCCTTCGAGAGCCTCAGGGAGACGAACCGGATTTAGCCGAATTGTCCAAATGCACTACCCAGCACGTCATCCTGAGGCTCTCGAAGGACGACGTGCAGAACGTCTCTCACCATTGCGGTTGGTTCTGACTTCAGGTTTGACCGAATATGGTGATCTCAAATTGGGGATTGCTTCGTCACCCAGAACTGAAGTTCTGGGTTCCTCGCAAAGACGGTCAGGGGAAGGTAGTATTTTTAAGCAGATAGACGTTCTATGGGTGACCTGTTGATAAAACCCTCTGATTACGATCTACACCAGGTTGATACCATTATAGAGGCAGTGGGGCACTCTGATGATGCTATCATCCCTATTCTTCTGGCAGTTCAGAAGCAGTACAACTATCTGCCTGAGTACGCATTAAATAGAATCTCGGAAAAAACACCGGTCAGTCCAGCCACCATCGAAGGTATCGCCTCTTTTTATACCCATTTCCGACTACAACCCGCCGGGAAACACTTTGTCAATGTCTGTACGGGAACGGCTTGTCATGTCAAGGGATCAGGCAGAATTCTCCAAACACTGAACTCTCATCTGGATCTGGTTGGGAATCAGGACACTGATAAATCAGGCATCTTTACGATTCAAAAGGTGGCCTGTCTGGGGTGCTGTACACTTGCCCCGGTGGTTCAGATTGATAATCAGACCTATGGTCATGTGCTGCCTAGCCAGGTACCCGAAATACTCATTGATTTCCAGGAACGCCATTCAGGAAAAGCAACAATAGCGTCATCTGTGAGAAACATGACCGGATCAGAGGATGTGGGAGAAATCCGTGTGGGACTGGGCTCGTGTTGCGTCGCCGGGGGAAGCAACAATGTGAGAATGGCCCTGGAAGAGGCCCTGAAAGCTGACAACCTCAGTCTACCAGTCAAACATGTTGGGTGCGTGGGAATGTGCCACAACACACCACTGGTAGAAGTGCATAAGCCAGGGGGTGAGTCTCATTTTTACGCCAATGTCACCACCGATGCTGCAGAAAATATTGTTCAATCGCACTTCCAGCCAACTGGAGTGATTGACAAAGTACGCCGAGGTGTGAAGAATTTGCTGGAAGCCCCCTTTGCCGTCTCAAAAGAGGACTTCCTGAAGCGCTATGCTATAGATATTCGTGACAATCCAGTTGCAGATTTCCTGGATCGGCAGGTTCATATTGCCACTGAACATTCTGGCGTGCTCAGTCCGCTGGATTTTGACGAATATGAGAAATTGGGTGGATTTTCCGCATTAAACACCTGCTTGAATGCGTTTTCACCTGAGACGATCATCTCAAAAATTACGGATAGTGGTCTGCGCGGTCGTGGTGGTGGCGGATTTCCCACAGGTCGTAAGATGGCTACGGTGCGTGCTGTGGAATCCGACATTAAGTATATCATCTGCAACGGCGATGAGGGTGACCCCGGGGCCTTTATGGATCGCATGCTGCTTGAATCGTACCCATTCCGCGTAATCGAGGGCATGATCATCGGTGCCCGTGCTGTAGGAGCCCATACTGGCTATCTATATATCAGAGCTGAATACCCACTGGCGGTTGAAAGGATTAATGCTGCCCTGGAGCTATGCTATGCACGCGGTATCTTGGGTAAAAATATTATGAACAGTGGATTCGATCTTGATTTGAGCGTCCGTGAGGGCGCTGGTGGCTTTGTGTGTGGTGAAGAAACTGCCCTGATTCTCTCCATCGAAGGGGAAAGGGGAATGCCCACAGTTCGACCGCCTTTTCCAGCTGAACAGGGGCTCTGGAATCAACCTACCTCAGTAAATAATGTCGAAACTTTTGCACTGATCCCCTGGATCATGCGTAAAGGACCTGAAGCCTTCGCAAGTCTGGGGACACACACCAGCGCCGGTACCAAAGTGTTTGCCCTGGCTGGAAAAATCAAGCGAGGTGGACTCATAGAGGTCCCCATGGGTATCACCATTCGAGAAATTGTGGATGAAATTGGTGGTGGCGTTTCTGATGGCCGACAATTTAAAGCCGTGCAGATTGGGGGTCCATCCGGCGGCTGTATTCCAGCGGAACTGGCAGATACCCCTGTTGATTATGAATCTCTGACCAAAGTGGGAGCCATGATGGGTTCCGGCGGTCTTCTGGTCATAGATGATCAGGACTGTATGGTGGACATTGCTCGCTATTTTCTGAGCTTTACCCAGGATCAGTCCTGTGG
>JAERTH010000069.1 GCA_016844955.1 Fidelibacterota bacterium
AAACAGTAGGTGCAGGCGATATGATTAAACTAGCACTATTTATCCTGTTCCTCCCACTGCTTTCATTTGTATTGCAGATCTTCCTTGGAAGACGCTACGAAGACAAAAAAGGGGAGTGGGTCTCCGTTGGTATTCAATTCACTACCTTGATCATGTCTCTGGTGATGTTGGTCCTCATGCTGATGAAGGGTGATCCTAATTTCAGTCTGGAACTCCATCAGAGTTGGCTGGATCTGGGATTATTCAAGATCGACCTGGGAATCTTTATTGACAATATCACAGTTATCATGCTGGTGGTGGTGGCGTTGATCTCATCATTGGTCCATCTGTATTCAACAGCATATATGGCCGGAGATGTGCGTTACTCCCGCTATTTTGGATTTCTAGGGATTTTCACCTTTTCCATGAATGGTATTGTTCTAGCAAACAGTCTATTCATGATCTACATCTTCTGGGAACTGGTAGGGCTTTCTTCCTATCTTCTCATCGGACATTGGTGGGAGAAAGATTCTGCCGCCAACGCCAGTAAGAAGGCCTTTATCACGAATAGAGTGGGTGATATTGGTATGTTCACAGGCATGCTTATCATCGCAACTGTTCTGGGCACCTTCAATTTTCAAATGATTGGTGACCGAATTCAGGATGGTATGTGGGCTGCCAACGCTGGAATGCTATTTGGTGGAATTGATCCTCATAAATTGCTGACTATCGCCGGTGTTCTGGTTTTTATGGGGGCTGTGGGTAAATCCGCACAATTCCCTCTCCACGTCTGGCTACCAGATGCTATGGAAGGTCCCACGCCTGTGTCGGCCCTGATCCATGCTGCCACCATGGTTGCTGCAGGAGTCTATCTAACTGTCAGAATTTTTCCCTTCCTCACAGCGGATGCCATGGCAACCATTGCCTTCCTGGGAGGCTTTACAGCACTGTATGCTGCCACAATTGCAATCACCCAGAACGACATTAAAAAGGTTCTGGCCTACTCGACCGTGAGTCAATTGGGTTACATGATCATGGCTATTGGTACAGGAGCTTATGTCGCTGGATTTTTTCACCTTGTTACTCATGCAATGTTCAAAGGCGCGCTTTTTCTGGCTTCAGGTTCCGTGATCCATGCCATGCACCATAGCTTGCATCATCTAAATGATCATGATACGGATCCACAGGACATGCGTAATATGGGGGGTCTAAAGGCAAAAATGCCCATCACCTTTGGGGTGTTCATGGTCACCACCGCCGCTATTTCAGGTATTCCATTGTTTTCAGGTTTCCTGAGTAAAGATGCCATTCTGGCCGGTACATGGGCTTATGCTGCCAATGTACATGATGGCTGGCTGGCCTCGCTGCACCTGGCCTGGATTCTTCCAGTCTTTGGATTTGGAGCTGCAGCCATTACGGCTTTCTACATGTTCAGATTAATTTTTATGACATTCTATGGTGAACCCAAAGCACCAAAGATTTTCGAGCACATTAAAGAGTCACCCAAGGTCATGACCGTTCCACTGATGATCCTGGCCCTGCTTTCAATGTTTTTCATCTTTACCATTCCATCTGTGAACCCCTTTTCGGATCATGGCTGGTTTACCCATTTTGTCCAATCACCTGCCAGTGCTGTAACAACAGGTCCAGCCTTTGACATCGAGCATTTTCAGCACGCTCTGCATGAAGCCCATATGCCGGCAATGATTACGTCGCTAATTGTGGCTGGTCTGGGTATCCTGCTCTCGGTTCTGGTTTACCTGTTGAACAAAATCTCAGCTGAAAAGCTGGCCATTAAACTGGGTGCCCTGTATCGGGGTTCTTTCAACAAGTGGTACATGGATGAATTCTATATCAATGGTATCATAAGACCCTTTCTCAAGGGCTGTGGTGCCGTGGGTCGCTTTGATCTTGACTTTTATGATCATTATCTCATCAATGGATGGGGCCGCAACGTTAAACGCTCTTCGAAGACCGTTGGCTTTGCAGATGACCTGATCGTGGATGGTGCCGTCAATTTCTCCGGTATCATTTTTCAATGGTTAGGATGGACACTGAAATTCATCCAGACCGGTAAAATCCAAAATTATCTCATTTTTGTATTAATCGGCGCAGCCCTGCTGTTTGTCGTCAATGTATTCTAGGACTGAAGGAGTCGAGTAACGCCATGGAAAATCATTTACTTAGCATTGTAACCTTTCTGCCAGTATTTGGAGCATTGGTCATTGCATTGATCCCTAAAGAAAAGTTGGACATCATTCGCTGGGGTACTGCAGCTATAACGGGACTCCAGTTAATTCTGGCGATCTGGATATTGAAGATTTTCGATTTCTCCAGCGCCGAAGTACAATTGGTGGAACATTTTGCCTGGATCCCGGACTTCAACATTGAGTATTTCCTGGGAATAGACGGTTTAAGCGCACCTATGGTGCTTTTAACAGCACTCCTCAGCTTTCTGGCAGTCTTTACCTCATGGAACATTGAAAAGGCTCAAAAGGGCTATTTTGCATTGTTCCTGCTATTGGATGCCGGTATGATGGGTGTCTTCACTTCGCTGGATTTCTTCCTGTTCTATATTTTCTGGGAAGTCATGTTGCTACCCATGTATTTCCTCATTGGAATCTGGGGTGGTCCACAGCGTGAATACGCCGCCATCAAATTTTTTCTATACACTCTGTTTGGATCAGTGCTGCTCCTATTGGGAATGTTGGCGCTGTATTTCATTTCAGAGCCACATACCTTTAACATGCTCATTCTGGCCGAACAGTCCTCGCAATTTGGGAAGGCGCTATTGTTGGGGATGAATGCCGGGAAGGTGATATTCGTATTGCTCTTTGTTGGTTTCGCCATCAAAGTGCCAATTTTCCCTTTCCATACCTGGTTACCGCTGGCTCACGTTGAAGCCCCAACAGCCATATCAGTTATTCTTGCTGGTGTATTGCTGAAAATGGGTACCTATGGATTTTTAAGAATCAGTTTTCCGGTTCTCAAGGACGCGGCACTCTGGTTCGCCCTGCCGTTGGCCATATTGGGCTTAATAAATGTGATTTACGGTGCCATGGCGGCACTGGCTCAACGGGACTTAAAGAAAATGGTGGCCTATTCCTCAGTTTCCCACATGGGCTTTGTACTACTGGGAATGGCTGCACTTACACCCGCTGGTATGAACGGCGCCGTCTTCCAGATGTTTAACCACGGTACGATTTCAGCCATGCTCTTTATGTTGGTCGGTGTGGTGTATGACCGCGCTCATCATCGCGATATTGACGGTTTTGGTGGAATCGCCAAGGTAGTTCCAATTTATGCCGGTGTAACTGCGCTGGCATTCTTTGCTGGTCTGGGTCTCCCTGGATTCTCAGGTTTTATCTCTGAAGCCCTTTGTTTTATTGGTGCCTTCCCGGTATTTACCTGGATCACTATTTTTGCCACCATCGGTATTGTCCTCAATGCTGGATATTTCCTATGGGCCTACCAACGGGTCTTCATGGGGGAACTCAATAGCAAATACGAGCAGCTCGAGGAGATAAATAATCGTGAATTATTTGCACTGATCCCACTGGCGATCATCACTTTCTTCCTGGGTGTTTACCCAACTCCCATGCTGAACCTCATGAGTGCAACACTGAATAATCTGGTTGAAGTTGTCAAATCTGCTGGAATGGTTGCTGGACTGTAACCCAATAGGATATTCTTATGAATCTTAATCAAATCATGACGGATCTCTCCTATTTTATTCCGGAGTTGATACTCACTGGGGTACTGCTGCTGGTGATTCTGTTTGATCTTTTTCAAAAGGCTGAGACATCAATTCGTTCTGGATATCTGGCCATGGGTGGTCTGGCTTTGGTCACATTGTCTCTACTCGGACAGGATGTAAGTATTTCCAGAGGTATCTTCACCAATATGCTGGCGGTTGATGGCTTTGGGAATTTCCTTAAAGTATTGGTAAGTGTTGGGGCTATCCTGGTTATGTGGATTTCTTTCAATTCCAATGAGTTGAAAAATCGCCGGGTGGGGGAATACTATGTACTTATCCTGACCCTGGTTCTGGGGATGTACTTCCTGGTCTCTGCTACCCATTTACTCAGTATATATATCTCTCTGGAGATGGTCAGTATCATGAGTTATCTGCTGTCTGGTTATCTCAAAGAAGAAATGAGATCCAATGAAGCATCGATTAAATATGTGGTTTTCGGAGCCTTCAGTTCAGGAATTCTACTCTATGGCTTTTCGCTGTTATACGGGTTGACCGGTTCTGCCGATATCTATGAAATTCAGGCCGCTCTGGCTGCAGGTACTGCTTCCCCTGCATTGATGATGCTCATTCTGATCATGGTTCTGGTGGGCTTTGGCTATAAAATCGCTGCGGTTCCATTCCATTTTTGGACTCCCGATGTTTACGAAGGTGCACCCGCTCCCATCACAGCTTTTCTTTCAGTAGCACCAAAGGCAGCTGGTTTTGCCATCATTATCCGCTTTTTTAATGTAGCGCTATCCAGCGCTGGAAACCCCAACCTGGAAGCATGGTCTACCCTTGAGAATATGAATTGGCAGGCTGTTATCGGTGTTCTCTCAATTCTTTCCATGACCGTGGGTAATGTAATTGCTCTGCAACAGTCCAATGTCAAACGCATGCTCGCCTATTCAAGTATTGCCCATGCTGGTTATATGCTCCTGGGTGTGGTGGTTGCTGACCAGACTGGTATCGCTGCGGTTCTGTATTATGCTGCTGTTTATATGCTCATGAATCTGGGTGCTTTCTTTGTAGCCATTCATGTGAAAAACGCTTTTGATACAGAAGATATTGAAGATTATAAGGCGCTGGGATATCGCGCACCGGTTCTGGGTGTAATTATGGCCATCTTCATGTTTTCTCTCACTGGCTTACCTCCAACCGGAGGTTTTGTAGCCAAATTTTATATCTTCAGATCCCTGATTGAATATGGTGATATGTATTTCTGGCTGGCACTCATCGGTCTGATTAATGGCGTGATTTCACTTTATTATTACATGCGTGTAGTGAAGGCCATGTATTTTACAAAGATCGAATTGCAGGAGAATGTTCACCATGCTCCGGTGAATATCACCATTCTGTTATCGGCCCTGGCTCTGCCCCTGCTGTTTGCATGGATGTTTGGTGATCCACTGTCTGCCTATGCCCAGAACGCGGTGCAGTTCTTTATTAAATAAAACAAGCAAAAACAGTATTTAAGGCCCTGCTATGATTGGCAGGGCTTTTTTTATATAATTCAATGTGGCCCTGTGATGAATCTCATTGGGATTTTGAAGCTTTGTGGATAGTATTGTAAGATTTAAGATTTGTAAAGCATGCAGTGAAAAATAGACCCATACTTATACTACCCTTTTTGTTCATACTTATGATCTTTAGTTGTGAGTTAAACCAGGATATTCAGGTTGGTGTACTCTGGAAAGATGATGTTCAGTATGCTGCATCAGGCGCGAGATATCTGGGTTTGATCAAAGGGATATATGACTTTGACACTGGTTTTACAGGTGAGTTGCTGGATACAGCTGCAGTTACTCCGGGTATCAACAGTACTTATGTTTTCTCAGTTTCCACCGGTGGTGCAGAGAACTATACCGCATTCGTATTTATCGATCTAGACAGTGATGGAATATTCGATGATGGGGATGATACTGTTTCAGGGTACAAGTATAATTACGGTGAACCTGGAGAAGCCCTCAATATATCCGTTTCCGCGTACTACTAATCCCAGCTGATTTAAAAATTCAAATCTGAACACAATGCATCCTGTGATGTAAAATTTGCCTCCCTTGAGGTAAATTTTTCACTTGGAAATTTTGCTTGATGAATTTCATATGCATGTAAATTCAATATATACAACATGAGGGTTTTGTTGTGCCATATGGCATGTAAGTTGAAATATACAGAGAACCAGTTATTTATTGGTCAAACAGAAAATCAAGAGTTGAGTGTAAAATGCAGAGGAATCGCATGGAGTCTTACCGAATCGAACCAAAACAAAAGTCTGCTCTGACATTTTCATTTGCCCGTTGGTGGCTGTACATTGCTATTATCCTGGTTTTAAGCCTTGGGAAAAACTTGTTATTTTAAGGAATACATAATGAACCACGATGGTCTTCATAATCAATCAGGCACGAAGCCGCTATATTCACTCCAGGGTTGCTTGTACCAGCTTGATTTAAATCAATACTCAAAACTTCCACTAACGATAAATTTAGGAAGACACCTCCGTGAGATTAATTAATCGTACTAAGAGTAATGCGGCAATTACCAGCCGCGCTGAGCTTTTTGGAACATTTATAGAAGTTGCCTCAGAGGGATTTTTCATATTTGATAAAAATCTGATCTCCATCGAAATGAATAAAGCTGCCTTGAAAGTGGCTGGCCTTCCCCATAAAAAAACAATTGGTACCCACCTTACTGAACTCTTTCCCGGTTGGGATGATGAAGCTCGCATGGAGTCTTTTAAAAAGGTGGTTCGTACAGGTGAACCCTTCCGCTTTAGAGACTACCTGCTTGAGACTGAAAAAGGGAATCGACTTTTTGAGCTAGCCGCCTTCAAAATGGGCAGTGGTCTAGGGCTCATCGTTCTTGAATTGAATCACCAGAAGATTGAGTTTGATCCAATAATTTCTCTGGGACAGGGTGTGGATATACTTCAGAGTCTCATTCATCAGCCCTTTGCTGTTCTTGACCCGGAGAATCGTATACTGAGTGCAAATGGTGTCTTTTATGAATTCTTCAAACTGAAACCTCAGGGAGTTTATGAGAAACTCATATATGAGCTGGGTGCAAATTTTTGGAATGATCACGCTTTTCACGAGCTTTTAGATTACCGGTTACCTAAGGAGGGGCGGGTAACGGACTATCAGGTGCGTGTATATTTAAGCGGAGTTGGTGAGAGTATTTTAAGTCTTGATGCACAACAATTCTATGATGAAATGGAAAGCCGAACAGTCACATTCCTGGCTTTTCGCGATATTGGAGGTGAAACCCGTAATCAGGATAGACTTGCTGAAATGTCTGATGTTTTCAGCAACGCACCTGATTCCATGATCATCACAGACATGAATGGTGAGATTACCAGAATAAATAATACTGCGGTCAAATTATATGGTTGGTCACGTTCAGAATTGGTCGGAAAACCATTTACGGCCTTATTGCCTGCCCATGGAAAAGATCAGTACCAACTTTTATTAAAAACGGTAACAGCTGCCGAACGAGTTGATGATATTGAGACAGAACACTGGTCAAAAAGAGGTGAAATCCTACCTGTAAATATGTCCATCTCCTTGTTGAAAAATTCGAATAAAAAGAGTGTTGGAACCATCGCCCATATCAAGCATATCGCCTCACAATCTCAAGCGGAAAAATCTCTGAAGCGATATCGGGATATGATTCTGACAACCAATGATCCTGTAATTCTGATGGATTTGAATGGGAATATCACCGAGATAAATGCTGCTGCGGAAACTACCTATGGATACTCAATGGGAACAGTGGTTGGAAAATCGGGAACCACACTGGTAGCAGTTGAGAATTTAAAAAAATATTTGCTCAGTTTCGCGGATTGTATCGCAGGAAAAAAGGTCCCGAGCTATGATATAAAACGTCTGACCAAGAACGGAGATATTCACAACGCGCATGTTTCCCTACACTTACTCACCAATGTTAAAAATGAAAGTATTGGTGTTGCAGTTGTGGCCAAACATTTTTCAGATCGTGAGAAGGCCAATAGAACCCATGAGATGTTGTTGAAAAATATCCTGGATATTCGGGATCCTGTGATTGTTGAAGATATGACAGGTGAGATTGTAGATCTGAACACAGCGGCTGTTGAGCTATACGGTTGGAAAAAAACTGAGCTCATCGGTAAAAAGGGCACTACCATTATTCCGGCCAATCAGCAAAAACAGGCTGGCGAGTTGACTCAGAAATGCAAAACTGGTGAAAAAATTAGTAATGTGGAAAGCAGGCATTGGTCCAAATCGGGCACCTTTTTACCAACTCAGGTAAGCATGTTTCTGGTTTATGATTCAGATGAAGTCCCACAAAATATAGTGACCATCAGTGTTCCTATGGATCCCGCTTTGACATCGAAATCAGGTGACCAGGCCAATACAGCAATATTGTTTCACGATAATGTTGATCCAATTGTCATTGAAGATCTCTCAGGCAACGTGGTGGATCTGAATAAAGCTGCCCAAAAGATTCTGGGTTGGAAAAAGAGTGAGCTCAAAGGGAAGCCTATCAAGACCATCATCCCTCAGGATCAGCAAAAACAACATGAAAAGATACTGCTGCTCTCACAGAATAATGTTCCTATTGTAAAGGTAGAGAGCAAGGTTTGGTCCAAGACCGGTGAGGTCACATTGGTAAGTGTGTCTCTGGTGGTCCTCAAGGATTCAGAGGGGCAAACCACATCAGTCGCTAATATTTTTCAAGATATTACAGAGATGGTAAAGCTTCGAGCACAGAAGCAGCAATTAGAAAGAAAGCTGGGTTACCACTAGCAAGAATTCTCATCGTAGAATGCCTCATGAAGCCTCGATACCTCTGTCGGGGCTTTTTTTGAAAAAATGGAGCGGCACCAGTGAGGAGCTGGCTAATCCTCGTCATCCACATCATTATCTTTCCCGACGCCTGTTTCATCTATCCAGATATTCATTTCCACCACTTTATCCCTGGAAGACCTGAATCTATGATGAATGCCAGCCACACTCATGTATTTAAAAATTATGATCCTTGAAATACTTTCCCGTGAGCTCTCCAACCTTAATGTCGCTGCCAGTATTGACCAACCACCTTTGCATATAAGGGTGCAACGGGAAAACGTCCTGCTGTCCGCTAAATAACCAGCAATTCATTCCTGATTGCCTCTCTGCCAGCTCTGGCCTCGGTTGACATTGCCTTGTCGATATTTTTATAATAGATGGGAGCAGAAACTGCTGCCAGAATAATTATGACAATAATAACTATCATCAATTCGAGGAATGGAAATCCACTGAAGTGGCGATTTGTATTCATCCCTAAAGACAATAGTATCTTCCAGTCTCTTTGACTGGAGAGGAGTACATGCTTCTTAGGGAATGAGTAAAATTCTAAACGTTGACCCTCAAGGAGGTTCAGTCAGCCGTTATACTCACTGTGACACCTGACTGAACAGCCCTTAAAGATTGATTCTTATCTCTCCATGCAGGTTGAATCCCTGATCAAATGCCAGCCCCTTATAGCGACTCAAGTGACTGTAATACTGGGTATTCAAGAGATTGTCGATTCCCACTGAAAGATTTATCCAGCGGTGGCCATATTTCAGCCGGCCATGAAAGGATAAATTTAGCAAGTTGACGCTTTCCGGGGCAATAAATAGCGTTCCACCGTAACCGTCATCCACCATATTCTCAAACTCAGCCAGATGCTTTTGTTTAAAAACGTGCTCACCTGCAATTTCTATACTCACATCATGAAGCCATGACAGTTGATCCATTTCGTAGGCTATGCCTCCAAGAACCCTTGGTGGATTTATGGTCGGCAAGGCAGATTCAACCGAACCATCACCGTCTACATCAGATAAATCCTCCAGAAATTCACCCCACATAATATCCCAACCCAAGTCTACTTTGAAATGGTGTCTCAGCAGATATTCCAACCGCATCTCCGTTCCAAACGTCCGGGCATCACCCTGGGTAATTTGATAAACAGGAATACCAGTAGTACTATCACGAAGACCCGTTGGTGAACTCGTGACATAATTTGTCAAATCATTATAGAAAAGTGTCAGCTCCCCACTATGAGAATTGGAAATGTGGCGCAGGATCAAGTCCGTATTCACTGAGCTTTCCGATACTAGATCGGGATCACCAATCTCAATTTTCCAATCACCATGATGGATCCCGTTGATGTAGAGTTCATAGGGATTCAACGGTCGCCAGCCAGTCCCAATATTCATAGCGATAGAGTACGGTTTTTCCACTTGATGCCAGACGACCCCCATGCTACCACTGGTGATAGGAAAGTAATTCCGTATAACATCTTCTGCTAAAGCAAGACCGGGAAAAGTGCTGGTCTGAATCTCGTATTGGCTGGCATCCATGCGCAACCCACCAGAGAAGGTAATGTCGGACCACTTCCAACGATAGTAGCTGTACAGGCCAGCTGCTTGCATCAGGTAATCAGGCAAAAGTCGTTCTGGTCCAATAGATTCACTTGATTTCTGTATGAGACTGAGACCTATGGTTCCAGGTAACTTATCCTGAACAACATGTCTCCAGCGAAGATTGGCTGAATAGGTATC
>JAERTH010000070.1 GCA_016844955.1 Fidelibacterota bacterium
CTTCCAGCACCACCAGATACACCCCCGCTTCCTGATTGGCACCACTGATACCTTTTCCATCCCATGAGTATTTGTGAGCACCTGCAGCCAATGAACTAGTTACCAGCGTATTCACCAGGCGTCCTGATACATCATAAATCCTTAGGTTGATTTTACCTGCATCACTCAAATCAAAACGAATCTGAGTTTCAGGATTAAATGGGTTGGGATATGCTGAGAATAGCTGAGAGGTTGTAGGTTTGGAATCAGTTTCTCTGATTGCAACCGGTGACAGATTCTCAAAATAATTGAAGGTCCCCTCATAGTTACCCACTGTCAAATCCAGGTCACCATCACCATTTAAATCTGCCAGGGCTGGACTGGCATTCTGACCAACCGTCATATCTGTAAGGAAATCGGGTGACTCAACCCAGGAGCCATTTTCGTAGCTATACAGTTTTACTTCCCTGAAACTCTGGCCAACAATCATATCAAGATTGCCGTCCTGATCCATATCACCCAGAGTGGGAACGGCATTGCTCCCCACATCTATGCCACTGAACACGGTTGCTGCTTCCGTCCACTCAGCTGCTGTTGGACTTCCGGTATTCTCATAATAAGAGATTTCTCCATCCTCTCGTCCAATAATGAGATCCAGATCCAGGTCATTATCCAAATCATAAAGCCGCGGACATGACCAGCCCCCGACATTGATCCCAGCGAACATTGCTGATTGGTAACTCAACCCTGTGCCCGTGTTGTGATGATAATAAATACCCCCGTTCAAATCCCCCACAGCCAGATCAAGCAGACCGTCACCATCAAGATCCCCTGCGGCAACTGCAGAATAAATCGAGTGGTCTATGCTGGAGAAGTATGAGTGATTGGCCGACCAGGCAGGACCAGAAACTGACCCGGTATTTTCATAATACTTAATATCACCCATCTGGCTTCCGCTAAGCATGTCCAGATCACCATCCTGATCAAAATCGATAAAGACCGGATTGCTGGCACCACCCACATCGATAACACCACCAAAAAGTGAAGTCACTGCAGACCAGGAGGGACTCTCAAGACTACCGGAATTTCTGTAATACTTTAAAGGTCCTGATGCGGTTCCATGTATCAAATCCAATTCCCCATCACCAGTAAGGTCAACCAGACAGGGTGAATTCCAGTAGGTGTTTTGGCCCATTCCCGAGAAAAAGCTATCCATGCTCGTCCAGCTCCAGCCCGTATTGTCACCATCGTTGCGATAATAGCTAAATCCATAGCCATCCTTACCAATCAATAGATCAGTGTCTCCATCGCTATCAAGATCTGCAAACCAGGGATAGGCGAAAAGCCCGACATCAAACCAGGTTTCTGTTCCAGTTTCTGAAAACATTCCTGCAGATGCTGTCCCAGTATTTTGGTAATACCTGACATCACCAGATTCACTAAGACCTACTACCATATCCAGGTCACCATCATTGTCCAGGTCGGCAAAATGCGGTATGGGATTGAGGCCAACATCCACATGGCTGAAAAAATTTGCGCTGTGGACAAACACGGCACTATCCACATCACCTGTATTGTCGTAAAGTTGAATCCCGTTGAAACCGCCGGTGATCAGATCAAGATCACCATCCGCATCCAGATCCACACAGACGCCGACCTCACAATCAAGTGCTGTGACATGTTCGAATAAATTATCACCTGCTTGGAAATTGGGGCTGATTGCAGATCCAGCATTTTCAAAATAGAGTGGTGCCGCGTTGTTGCTTCCCAAAATCATGTCCTGATCACCATCATTATCCAGATCGGCGAATCGTGGGTGTGAGAAGGAAAGCGATGGAATACCACTGGGATTAAAGATGTTGTCATTTTGCTGCCACATCTGTGCATGACCCAGGATGGCAGATAGAAGTGTGATATTAAGGATTGCTTTAAGATTTGACATAGGGCCTCTCTGGTTAATTCAGGTATGGAATCTATGGGCAGACCAAACAATTACAAGTGGCTTAAAGTTTGTAAAAATCACTTTACCATATTGACCCAATCAAAATGACTGTGACTAAGCGAAAGTAGAGGCTTTCACCAAGAGTTCATCCCACTCATCTTGCCAATTGGAATCAATGGTAATTCCTCCACCGCTGCCCAAAGTCAGAGTCTGTGCCTGCTGGACCAAAGTTCTGATTGCGATGTTGAAACAGAAGTCACCATCAGGATGAAAATATCCCAGTGTCCCGGTATAGATGCCTCGAGATGCAATCTCGATTTCATCAATGACTTCCATGGCCCGCTTTTTGGGACAACCCGTAATGGATCCCCCAGGAAGCATTGATAGCAACGCGTCCAATGGCTGTAGGTCTCCGCTTAACTCACCCTTGATTTTTGAATAGGTATGCCAGACTTTGGGGAGCTTGCGCAATTCCCTCACAGCCTCAAGCCGAACACTTCCAATTGAACACACTGCACCCAGATCATTCCTTAATAAATCGGTGATCATGAAAAGCTCAGCCTGCTCTTTTTCACTCTCCAACAGATCCCTGGAAAACTGTTTGTCTTCAACCAGGGTACTGCCCCGTGGACGCGTCCCCTTGATCGGTTCAGTTGTCAGTACCCCGTCTGAATGGTGTAGAAACAACTCAGGCGAGAGTGAGTGAATAGCCAGTTCATCATGTTCAAAATAACAGCCATAGGCCGCTGGATGGCGTTTGATTAACTGTGAATAGAGTGAATCAGGGGTTTCAGTCGTATGTGATTCCAATGCCTGGGTAAAGTTGAGCTGATAGAAATCACCAGCTCGGATGTAATCGTGAATTTTCTCGATGGTCTGTTTGTAATCGGGAGCGGAAACCGAAGTGTCAAAATTGAGATGAGCCTGTCTTGGGCGTGTTGCCTGCTCAGTATTCAGCTGATCGTGTATAAATGAAAGATATTGCTCATCATGGACATTTAGCAGCAGTTTAGTCCCACTATACTCCAACCACTGATCATAAGCATGAAAGATTGCCAGGGGTTGCTGACGATCATGTCTGGATGGGACGTCGTGTAAGCTTCGTCCTAGATCATAGCTAAAATATCCCCCACATAGTTTGTCACTGTTTTCCTGAAGAAATGTTTGAAGCTGATTGAGATTGCTGGTCCGATCCAGAACAAATGATGCTACCGGATCAGAAGCCATGAATTGACGCCAATAGCTCTCACCCACCGTATCAGTTCGAAATCGCCCTCGCTGTGATTCAGCAAGTCCTTCACAGAGTTTGATCCATTTATTCTGGGTTATCTCTAAGGTTTTAGTCAGCATTTCAGATAGCCAGGAAGTTTTTAATTATCCGGTCTCCTGCGGCCTGCATCAGAAATGATTCAGGGTGAAATTGGAGTCCAAACAGGGGCAGAGATTCATGCTCAATAGACATGATATCACCAGCGGTTTCAAAGGAGGTGGCGATAAATCCTTCGGGTACATCGTCAATAACCAGAGAATGATAACGAGCAGCCTCAAAAGAAGCTGGCAACCCTTCATAAAGAGGTGATTGACTATGCAAAACGGATGAGGTCTTTCCGAACATCAATCGCTTTGCTGGAACCACTCGCTGGCCGAACGCAACCCCCAGACACTGATGTCCTAAACAGATGCCCAGAACCGGTAGTTTTCGAAAAAAGGTTCGAATAATGGGTATGCATTGACCTGAATCTGCTGGGGTTTTGGGTCCAGGACTCAAAATTATTTTTTCCGGATTCAAGCCTCGGATTTGTTCGAGAGTGAGCTCATC
>JAERTH010000071.1 GCA_016844955.1 Fidelibacterota bacterium
CATTGTGAAAGATTTTTCCCTGAGCTGCCAGTTCTATCATCTTTTTGTATGCGGGCTTGAAGCTGTCAAGGGAACTTATGATGATATCCCATTGGGTAGAAGATGGTAGTGGAACCCCCAAGTTGCCCTGGAGGCTTTGTAGCCGGTTAAATGGCAATCCGCTTCCATATTTAAGCAGGGCAATCATTGCCACTGCAGCGGTATCATATTTTTTATTGCCGGCTTCTTTGGGCAACGGTGCGGTGAATATCTTTCCACAAAGATCACAGCGCAATTTCTCAAGCTTGTAGACAGTCGCTTGTAAAGGAGCATTTCCCGTAACACGAATCTGTACTCCCGGCTCACTGTTTTTATACAACCTGCCTTCTTTACACTGAGGGCAGGAATTACCCGGCTGCAATTCGGGAAGCTTCACTTCCACCAAAGCGGCGCCGGTATATTTGTCAGCACTATTTCTGCCGTTATTACGCCCCGGTCTCTGTTTCCTGCCACCCTCTACCCCAGTTGAATCCAGATCGTCCTCTTTGCCGGTATCATTTTTATCCTTTAAGATATTTTCCTTTTTCTCGGTCTTTGCCCCAAACACCATTCTGAGAAGTTTTTTAACAGAGGAGGCCTTGTCGTCAACTGCCTGGCTTAATACGGCGATACACTCGGCCATTTCCCTGATAAGCTCAACATCTTTTTCTTCAAGTTTGCCGATTTCAGCTCGTTTGAGCAGGTCGTCAAGATGATCCATATCAAGGTTGACCGACTTTTTCCTCCGTTTTAGTTTTCTTCTCATTGACGGAGTTTCTCCCTGAAGCGAGAGTCAAGGGGCAGGCCATAAATATCTTTGATCGAGGTAAGCTTTTTCTGGGTCTTGTTGTATTTTCCCCTGCCCTTGGTTTTCCCGAGGTATTTCCAGTTTGCAGCCTTATAACAGGTTCCGGCAAAACGTTCTGTGTCAACGAAGGTCTCCAGCCAATAGATGGGGTGGTTATACAAATCCTGCCAGTCTGAAGATATTCTACGGGCACAGTTTGACAGCAGGTGACTGGCCAGAAATTTTATTTCAACCCAGGGTAGTATCAGAAAACGGGTATTGTAGGCCAATAAATGTCGGCTGTTGGTCTGTTGTTCTTTGGACCAGCCGATAAACTCATCTCGGGCACTCATGGCAAAGGCGGCAGAAGAAAAGGCCAGGCAAGCTATGGGGCGTTCCTCACAGAAAACTATGTATTTTAGATGTTCACCAACCGGCTGGGCATAGGCCAGGTAATGATACTGCTCAATAAGACTGTTGAACAGCTTCTCATGGGGACTACGCCTTACCTGTTCAAAGCGGAGTTGTGAACGAACTTCCTTTAATTGCCGGGTGATTGCAGTGGTGTTTACTTCGACCAGTTCCGGTCGTTTTCGGCGGTATTGTCTAGGTTTTTGTTTGGGTGGGGGCTGTACTATATGCCCCTCCCGTTCCAGGTGAAGCAGCAGCCCTCGACACACCATGTCTTTCAACTGGCCGTTAGCCTGTCTCCAGTCCCAGGCCTCACACACTCTCCTGGATAGTGCACGACGGCTGTCGCTTGGATGTGCGGAAATGATATCTTTGATAAGAATAATATCATCAGTGGTGATTGTCCGACCTCTATAGGATAATAGTTTTGTCATGCTTAGGAGCATAACAACAATAAAGGTGGAACGCACGCTTTTTTTTAGATCTTTCGCCAGGGGGGAGCAACCTGTGCAAACTCCGGGTTGCCATTCCAGATGAGTAGCTGAAGTTCATGTACCGCAAGTTGATGAAGAATGCTGTCCTCGGACTGTGGCCACCATTTGAACTTCCCGCTGCTTAATCGCTTATAGGCCAGCCAGTATCCTTGCCCGTCGAAAAAAAGCAGCTTTATTGCTGTCCAGCGTCTGTTGCGGAAAACAAAAACAGCCCCGGAAAAGGGATCGTTTTTTAAGATACTTCGGCAGTGTCGGCAAAGTCCATCTATACCTCTGCGGAAGTCCACTGGTTCTATTGCCACAAATATCCGGGTCTGAGGTGTGAGCTGGATCATGGTTTTCCGGTCCAGAAATCCCGGCTTAATGCCAACAAATCAAGGTCGATCTCACCGGTAAAATGCATCCGTATCCTTTCCCCATTTCTGTTTTCCATCTCCACATGGCATTCTGATATTGACGATGAGGATGGAGAAGGCAACTCCAGGAAGCTGGGTTTTGTTAATGTGTTTTCTTTCTGGGTGTGGATTGTTATGCGATCTCGCAATGCAGAGTGGTTTACACGCAGGGTCTTGGAAATAAGATGGACAGAGTAATGACGGGAAAGAGCAACTGCCGCTTCCCATAACTCATCCGGTATGCGGCCCTTATGGTTCCGCTCGGTACGCCAGGTCGTAAATAATTGGTTAACATCTTCCAAGCTCAGTCGTTTGCTGTTTTCCATCACCCATTCTCCTTAATGTTATCAGAATAAATGGATGATTGTACTTTGCAAACCTGAGCATGTCACACTGGCTTACCGGAAATACACACAATATCACGTAGTTGATCGACGATTGAGGATTCGACTGTGTGAAGAAGACGAGGCTCATTGGCTGGTGTTTCTGATATTGACTCCGAAGCACGACGGGATAAAGTTGCAAAATGCGCCATCCAGGAATCATCCGGAGAGATAAAGTCATCTTTTATAGCAAGAAGGTCGAGAAATTCAGCAAAATCAGTAAAGGTGTTTGGACTTTCATTGGGTGTTACTATCTCAAATACTTCAATGTTTTTGCCAAAGCCGCCGAATGTCATGTTACCACTGCCTATAACAATTACATCTCCATCATCAGCTGAGAGGTACATGCATTTTGCATGAAAAACCCCAGAGTCTAATGCAACCGGTATAACACGGTAATCTTGGCCTACGTGACTTGATCTTCGTTCACTGAGCGACATTTGATAGCCGTCAGCGTCCACTATTAGTGTGACATCACGGCATCCTTGTTCTCTGAGTGTTCTCATTACGAATGACTCAAAGAATGTTAAACTCAACGCATAGGTAGTAAAAAGAACTTGGCTCCAGTTCTTGTAAGAGAGAATATCTACAATTGAATAACTCTCAGAGGTCATTGTCTAGTGAACCCCCAATACATTTCCCAGTGTACCAGGGGGAAGTCACTCCACTCTCTATAAACAATTTCATCGACACCGCCTGGTTTAAGTTTTTGGAAAATATCACAGTATCCATAGAAAGAGTCATTTTCCACACCGGTATCTACTAGTGCTTCGAAATCTTGCATTACCTTTTGGCCCGACCAGGAATTATAGAACTCAAAGCCACCATCACTGTGGAATGAGAACCTAAGGTGAGGGCATATTCCATGTTCAACCTCGCCTTCAATTTCTTGCATCCAGCACTCTCCACATATCGGGCAATTGATGAATTCACCTTTTTCGTCGCAGATATACTCTGTGCCTTCTTGTAATGTACGGATTTGCATAAACCACCTTCATTCTTTCTCTTGATGATAAATCCTTTTGAAATACCACTATATTTATGGTTTGTTGTCAAGATAGTTATGGTTTTTCTGGATATTCGATATAAGGATCGCAAATTTTGCTGGACGGCACCCGATAACATGGAGC
>JAERTH010000072.1 GCA_016844955.1 Fidelibacterota bacterium
AGGATGTACAACCACTGGGACATAACCCCTTCTTCATAGGCTAGCTTCTTGGGGCCCGCTACAGACCTTACAAACGCAAGGATCGGCCCTTCCTGAGTCGTGACTTTCTCACGGTGTAATACTTTACCGTTTCTTGAAAGGACTACGAAAAAACTGTTTTTGCTGTGAGCATCCATACCTATATACTTCATAATGCAGCGTCTCCTTCTCTGGCTGATTAATGTTTGGTAAACCAAAATTAACCAGGGAGGGCGCTGCTTTTTCATATATTGTCTTCGCGAGTGACTGAAGGGAGCGCGGCGATCTCTCTATTGGAAATACCCTGTACCTGGCCAGCCCAGGATTAAGATACCTGGTACTCCTTAATCACAACTTTCCGGAGTGAGAAACCGGCATAGCCGGCTATGCCGGCCACCAGAAAACCAATCAATCCAGTTGCCAGGACCAATACAATCCCGGAACCTGCACCCATCACTTCAGCAACGCGGGTGACAATGATTTCACCACCATTCAACCACTGATAAAGGCTCATCCCAGACCACAAAGCAAAGACTCCCAGCCCGTTCCCCAAAGCGGCCTTGGACACGGAGTCTTTTTCCATAAAACCCACAACCAGAGGAACCAGTATAATCCACCACCACGAATAAAACAGAAGCTGGAGGACAAAAACGAGTACGAGAGAGATGAGCGTGCTGATCATTGGTAATTCCTCAAATTGGTCAACCTGAGTTTGGATTCAGAAGTGATTTCAGGCGTGCTTAAAAAATGAATATCGTAATAATGTCCCTTCACCCAATTATCAATGGCATTATCATAGTAGAATGAACCAGGATTGCCAGATTGACCCCCAGGATAAATTCCCTTGGCCAATGGATGGTCACCCATTTCCACAATCATCCGCCATGAGGGACCGTGGGTTTTCTTGGTGGCATTGACAATACCCTGACCACCGCCAGTATATAAACCCGGCCTTCCCAAACCATTTACTGATAATAGGTGATGGATATCGGTACCACGGGCTCGCCCCAGCTCCCAGGCTTCCCCATAATCGCCTAACTTTTCCGTGAGATCTGCAATGGTTGTGTGAAATGCTTTGCGAATAATCTGTTTCCGGTCTTCTTTCTGGGAAGTGTTCATGTCGTCAAAGAATATCAGGTTTTTATTTTTGAGGAGCAATTCGGCAGTTACAGACCTGGTGGGTAACTCCCTGATTTCATCAAAAATGGTTAATTCATCCTGCCAGATGGCCAACTCCAATTGGAGCCACCACTGTTTATAGACCCAGGCTGCTTTTTCCTGAGGGTCAGATACATAATTCCACTGGTTCAAATCGTCAAGAATTTTGAGTTCAACGATGGATAGAGAATCTCTATTGATATGATCAATAAGGAAGGGCAGCATAAGTTGAGCCTGCTTGTTAAAATTGTCCATATGGAGCTGCTGCATGTCATTAAACCGGATGTCATTCAGGGCTGCCAGCCGATCATTTATGCGGGAGCCTCGTTCATAATCATCATATTCCCAGCCCATGTAATAGGGATAGTTCTTGGCTACAGGACTTTGATTGGCGGAGCTTATAAACCCTCGCCAGGGGTTGGATATTGCTGGAAGCTGATCATCGGGAATCCATTCACGCCATTCCCCTGTCGTATCACGACCGGCACGAACAAATTTGCCCTGATCCTTACCACGAAGTGGGTATTTCCCATTGTGACGGATGGCGATATCTCCATCCTTGCCCGCAAAGGCAAAGTTTTGTCCTGGGGCATCAAATGCCTCAAGCGCTTTAAAAAATGATTCTTGATCATGGGCCACATTGATACCCCGTATGGCGTCCATCTCATTGGAAGGATCATGAGCAGACCAGCGCATGGCCAATCCCGTCGGATGTCCATTATCCAAGGTATAATGGCCAAAACGAACAGTGGGTCCAAAACGGGTAATGGCAAAAGTATCCAGGACCGTCTCGCCACCATTCACTATAATTTCTTCAACCCGCATATCAGATTTAATCCACTCACCCATGTACATGTATTCTGTGTATGAATCATCCTTGAACTCAATTTCAAACCAGTCCATGACATCGCTGGCGGCATTGGTGAGACCCCAGGAAATATTTTCATTAAAACCAATAACGACAGCAGGGGCACCGGGTAGTGAAACACCATAAACATTCATATCAGGCGTCACCAACTGTATTTCGTACCAGATGGACGGCAGCTTTAAGCCGAGGTGTGGGTCGTTGGCCAGAATGGCAAAACCAGAGGCCGTCTTTTTACCCGACACGGCCCAATTGTTACTTCCATTGTCTTTGTCTGGTTCATCTGCACGCAAATCGCGGACAAACTGAGGCTCGAAAGGAGGTGGAGACTCCTCGGGAATCATGGGATCAAAACGCCAGGGTTTTCCAGAGGGGATGATTGGATCCATTCGGGGAGTGTCTTCAGGGTAATACCGATTCACAAACTCCTCACCCAATTCTGCCCTGATAATACTTAGATCCATTTCCGAATTGCGACCTGTGAGATCCCAGGCCATAAACTTTAAGAGGAGTGCTGTTTTCAGGGTAGACCAGACTTCTGGCTCGTAATTCAACAGCTTATACTCCATGGGCATGGTTGCGGGAGTAAGTGATTCAATCCAGGTGTTTACCCCATTGGCGTAGGCCTGAAGGATGAGGTGTGTCTCGGGATTTTTATCCATGTGATTGATGGTCTCCTCGGCAGCAAACAGCAATCCACGGCGGCGTTGTTTCCTGTCGAATTCAATCGCTTTTGAACCAATAATTTCGGAAACCCGACCAGCGGCAACATGGGTTTGAAACTCCATTTGCCAGAGGCGATGCCTGGCTGTTAAAAAACCCTGGGCGAAGTACACATCATAGGTGTTTTCAGCAAAAACATGGGGAACATGACGCTCATCCCAGACCACTTTCACACCATCGCGAAGCCCTTTGACATCAATTACCTCCTCTATTTGATCCAATCTTTCACCATTGGTCCAGAAACCGGCAAAGGGGTTCATGAATTTTCCCAGAGGCGGAATACTTCCCTGGGTGTTATTCAGCAGAATAAAGAGCACCAACAACACAACCAAGGCGAGGATTGTTTTAAACAGTCTCATAGCAAATACTCCAATTCTGGATAATCTGATTTCAGCTCGCGGCTAAACGCATCATAGTCATGGTAATGAATCACATTTATCCCTTGATCCCGGGCAGCCTGAACATTGACCTCCAGATCGTCAATAAAAAGAATTTCTTCTGGTCTGAAACCACATTGCTTGATGGCATGCTCATAGATCAGTGGCTCTGGCTTCATGCTACCTAGCATGAAACTGTAGGTACCGCCCTTGACCCATTTCATAAAGGGGAAATCCTGCATCAGGATATCGTAGTGAAAGTCATTGGTGTTACTGAGCAACCAAACTGAGAAATCCTTAACTGCACGCCCCAGAAAGGCAATGCTCTCATCGTGGGGAAAAAGTACATCCTGCCAGTATGTTCGGAATTGACTCAGACTCATATTTTTATTGCTGCCGCAGTTAATCAAGAGTTGCTCATAGAACTGATTGGAACTCAAGTGGCCCTTTTCATAACTGGTCAGCAGCGCGTGGGTCATACCATTCTGGATTTGATCTGCATCTACACCCAGTGCTTCGGATAGGTTCTGGATGGATTCACTGGAATCAACCTTTACCAGGACACCACCAATATCAAAGAAGAATGCTTTTATTTTTGTGGGTGATCTCATCTCTGGGGGCTCTCCTTAGAGGGTCTCTCTGGAAGCAGCGGTTCGACCTTTTAATAGATAGAGCGCTAAAATTCTTGGAATAAGAGATAGATAGAGCAATACACCCACCAGAAAATTCATGGGTTGCTGATACAAGCGCGTGAAATGTTTTTCAAAATACCTGAAAAATGAAACCTGGGAACTAAGTGTCATTTTGAGTTTTACCTGATTAACACTGCCACCACCCACATGCTTTATCACATATTCGGGCAGATACCAAATCTCATGACCTTGATCCTTCACCCGCTTACACAGATCAACATCATTAAAAAACATGGGAAAATTGGAATCAAAGCCACCTAATTCCCTAAAAAGGCTCCCTTTGATCAGCAGAGCTGCACCGGCAGGTTGATCTACCTGACAACGGGTTTTGTGGTCAAAATCTCCCATTTTCCAACGGTTCATGATTTTACTACCGGGAAAGAAATAGGCCAGGCCGAAGACATTGTAAATCACATCAGAATGCCGGGGGAAACGACGACAGGTCTTCTGAATTCTGCCATCAGGAAACTGTAACTGGGGAGCTACAATCCCGATCTGCTCATCTTTTTCAAGTTCTTCTAGTAGGCCCTTTAACACGCCGGTCTGGAGGAAGGTGTCAGGATTCAGGATGAGAATTTGCGCCCCTTGAGCTTTGGCTAGAGCTTGATTGTTTCCAATAGCGAAGCCTCGATTAACCGGGTTCAACTGTATGTTCAGGTTCGCATGCTCATCAGAAAGTGATTGAAGAATGTCTGGTGTGTCATCAGTGGAGTGATTATCAACGACAATAACTTCACCTGATATTTGATTCAGCTCAGAGAGAACACTCTCCAGACAGGATTGTATGGTGTCGCCAGAGTTGTAGGTAACCACCAGGACGGATAATTGAATTGAGGTCGGGGAATCCTCAACCCTGCTATGATTCTTGGACATTGTGTATGAAAATCAGCTTACTTGATGCCGTTTCTTGCCATAAGGTCGCGAATTTCTCGTTCTTCATTTTCAATACGCTCAGTGTTACTGGATTTTTCACGAAGAAAGAGTAAAACTTCCAGCGCATTGTCATACATACCCTGGTCTTTGAATATTTGCATCAGGGTGAATGTTGCCATGGACCGTGTAATGTTGTGCTTTACTGCCGGTCCCTGTCGAGGAGCAGGTCTCTCAACTGGTTTTGGGGGTTCAGCCGGCTCCGGCAAGGGTTCTGGTGTTGCAACCAGCTCATTGAGCGGTGGTGTACTGTCTGGAATTTCATATTCCGGAACAGCCGCAGGTTTCTCAAATTCTGGCGTGATATCCACCGTTGGGGCTGCATAGGGATCTGGAACGGGCTCAGGGGTTGGAACTGGTTCCGGCGCTGGCACTGGAGTCACTTCTGGAAGCGGCTCAAGGCTTTCAGTATTGGCGGCAATGGCCAGGGGTTCTTCGTCCTCATCATCAACTGACATGACTTCAACCAGGGCTGAGCGCTCGAAATTGGCAACGATTTCCTCTAAAAACTTATACTGTCCCGGCTGTATGGTATGGTTTCTGGCACTGGGATATTTTTTATAAAAACGCGTGGCATCTGGATGCCCGGGAAGTGCCTTATTCAGCAAATGGACCAAAAAGGCAATCTGTTCGGCCTCCATGGTATCGCCCAAATTTTTAACCACTTCAATGATCACACCAGGGAAAGGCTCTTTGGTCAAAATACATTCTACAAGATGCTTCATGGACTGGGTTACTTCACCTTTGGCCAGATAAATCTCACCCATCAACTTGTGTAGTACACCACGGCGATCCACGTTTTGCACACCCAGTTTGCAGATGCTCAATGCACGATCAAGCTCTCCAGCTTCCATGTTTTGTCTGGCATACCAGGCGAACAGGGTTGATTTGGGATTTTCTAGCAGGTAAGCTTCCAGACTTTCCTGTTTCTTTAACAATTCTTCGCGATTTCTGGCGTCCACTTGAAACCTCTCTCCCATTACTAAAGCGGGATATTTCCGTGTTTTTTCTGTGGGTTTGTATCAACTTTATTTTCCAGCATTTCAAAAGCCCTGATCACCTTGAGTCTGGTCTGATCCGGCTCAATAACCTCATCCACATAGCCCCTCTCGGCGGCTGAATATGGATTGGCAAAGCGATCAGAAAACTCATTGGTTAGTTGTTCCAGGACTGCTTCTGGATTGTCAGCTTTGGCAATTTCCTTGCGGAATATAATCTCGGTGGCTCCCTTGGCTCCCATGACTGCAATCTCTGCGCAGGGCCAGGCAAAATTGATGTCTCCACGGATGTGCTTGGAGTTCATCACATCATAGGCACCACCATAGGCTTTGCGGGTAATAACTGTAACTCGGGGCACTGTGGCTTCTGCAAAAGCGTAGAGCAGTTTTGCACCATGCCGGATAATACCACCCCACTCCTGGTCTGTGCCAGGCAGAAATCCCGGTACATCCTCAAAAGTGAGCAGGGGAATGTTAAACGCATCACAGAAGCGTACAAAGCGAGCACCTTTTACAGCAGAATCAATATCCAGAACACCGGCCAGATGGGCAGGCTGATTGGCAATCACACCAACCGACTTGCCATTCAACCGAACAAAACCCACAACCATGTTCATGGCAAAATCATCGTGCACTTCAAAAAATTCGCTGTTATCCACAACCTTGTGAATGACATCTTTGATATCATAAGGCTTATTGGGGCTTTCAGGAACAATGGTGTTCAGCGCGTCATCCGCCCGATCAATGGGGTCGTCACAGGGGATGAGTGGCGGGTCTTCCAGGTTGTTCTGGGGGATATAGCTTAATAGTGTTTTAATGCCCTCAATAACTTCGATCTCATTATTGCAGGTAAAATGACTGACACCGGATTTTGAACCGTGGGCAGTGGCACCACCCAGATCTTCTTTGGTCACCTCTTCATGGGTAACCGTCTTGACAACCTCAGGGCCAGTGACAAACATGTAGCTGGTGCCCTTGGTCATAAAAATGAAGTCGGTAATGGCCGGGGAATATACTGCCCCTCCAGCACATGGACCGAGAATAGCTGAGATTTGGGGAACGACACCACTCATAAGCGTATTGCGTAGAAAAATATCTGCATAACCGGCCAGGCTGACAACGCCTTCCTGAATCCGGGCACCCCCACTATCATTAAGACCAATTACCGGCGCTCCGACCTTGGCAGCCAGATCCATGACTTTGACAATTTTCTCGGCATAGGCTTCAGAAAGTGATCCTCCCATAACGGTGAAATCCTGACTGAACACAAAAACCGTGCGACCGTGAATAGTTCCATGACCGGTAACCACGCCATCACCCAGGAATTTTTGTTTGTCCAGGCCAAAGTTGGTGGACCGATGGGTAACCAGCATGCCCATTTCTTCAAAAGAGCCAGGATCCAACAGTAAATCAAGACGCTCTCTGGCTGACAATTTTTGTTTGGCGTGCTGTGCGTCCAGGCGATCCTGACCACCACCAAGCAGGGCTTCCTCACGAAGGTTTTTTAGCTGTTCAAGACGATCCTTGCGTTTCATTTGCGGTTTTCCTGCACCCAGGTCTTTATGTAATCATTGATTTCCACCAGGCTGGCACCTGGCCCAAACAAGTTTCCAACGCCTAATTTGGTAAGTGCTTCCATATCAGAATCAGGTATAATGCCACCACCCGTTAGCAGCACATCTGTAAGGCCTTCTGCTTGCATGAGTTCCAAAACTCTGGGAAAAATAGTCATGTGAGCGCCTGACAAAATGCTCAGGGCAACAATATCTGCATCTTCCTGTAATGCGGCTGCTACAATCATTTCCGGGGTCTGTCTCAGTCCGAGATAAATGACTTCCATACCGGCATCTCTAAATGAATTGGCCAGTACTTTGGCTCCACGATCGTGACCATCTAAACCAGGTTTTGCCAGTATGACTCTAATTTTCCGTTCCATAGGGTATTTCCTTCACACAGTCTCAAAATAGATAATTTGTGTAGCGTTTAATGTAAACGGAATGGGTGAGGACAAAACACGGTTTTTATCTGTCAGCTTGAACCATACAAAGTGGTCGAAATTCGACCAACTGTTGCATATATCGGCGAATAAAACGCTTACCAGATTCGTGTTTATCGTTGTATCAACCTGAGGAGCTACAGATAGGCGATGAGAAATGCCAGGGGAACCAGAATCCCAAGGATTGTCATCCAGGCACCCCGACCAGTGATTCCCTTCTTGCCTTTGATGATAAAAAGACCTGTTATGGCAATCAGAATCAAGGCCACACAAAACAGATCTGAGAACCATGTCCACAACAGCTTGGGATTATAATGGAGGTAGTTGACCTCGAAAAACAGGGGCCGTCGCTTCAGAAACTCCACTACTCCGACACCTGTTTGCAGGTCAATGATGGCGCTGCCGTCTTTCAGGAAGATTTTGAGCTGGTCAGGGGTGGGTTGATAATGCTGTTTATAGTCCTTCTCGTAACCATAATCGGCTAGAAAGGTACGGACCGTTTCAGAGGAAATCGTCTCTGAAGTCCACTGCACATCATGGCGGGTGACATTGTAGCTGGGATTCCAGTCTGCCATGTGATTCAGGGCTATTCCTGAAAGCGCATAGATCAGTGTCATCCCGAAGAAGAGGTAACCCAGATCACGATGAAGAATTCGGTTCCACTTGCGCCAGAACCGTTCGGTTTTGCTAACGGCTATGGGAGCACCTCGTAGGAAAGACCGGCCAGAGTATAGAAGGACAAATACCCAGACTCAGCCGAGCAGACTTCTTCTCGCAGTTCATCAATCTGTTTCTGCTCAGGACTTTTGCCCATGCCGTCACCGGTACCAGGACCTTCGCCTTTATCGTGCTCATGCTCTTCTCCTGAATATTCTTCTCCAGCATGCTCTTTTTCATCCTTTTGGGAAGCCAGTTCAGTTTCCCAGTTACTGAGATAGGCTTCATCTACCCGCATTTCTTCCACAACTGCGGTGACCATGACATTGTTACCTTCCATATCAATCTTGTAGGAGCCAATGGCTTTCCCGGCAGTCACTTTGATACGGTGTTTAGGATTCTCCCCCAGGATAAACATCTTTTTTCCACCATGTTTACAGACGTGATCTACGGTTCCGCTTACTTTGATCGTATCACCTACAAAATGACCTGTACTGTCCATGAGCATGGCCAGATCAACAACGGGATAGGTTTTTTCCGTGGTTTTGGAACCACAACCAATGATCAGGGCAAGAATGACGAGTAGATACAATGAATGCTTAAACATGGCTTCCTCCTGGACGATGTCCTTTAATTGGCTGCCAAGATAGCAGAAATAGTGCCGAAGTGTTAAACAGATGTAAAGCGTATTGCTCATTCATCCAGGCGCGGATTTGAATCCGCGCTTGGAAAACGCATTATCTCAACAGCATCATCTTGATGGTCTGTCGGTGCTGTGGTGTCTGCATAAGACAGTAGTAGATGCCTGTGGCGACCTGTCTGCCGGAGTGATCCAGACCATTCCACCTCAACTGATGATATCCGGCTGATTCTACTCCCTTTTTAAGGGTGGTGACTTCTCGCCCCGTGAGATCAAAGATGATAAGGTTGATTTCGCTTTGCTCTGGCAAGGCGTACCTGATAGTGGTCACAGGATTAAAGGGATTGGGATAATTCTGCATCAGAGCAAAGGACTCGGGCAGTGCCTTAATCATCACCTCGGTGAGGGTCATGCTATGATAGACGATCTCACCGGAGTAGCTCACATCAGCCAGGCGATATTCGTAGATCACCCCCGGCTCAATATCATCATCAATGAATGCGTACATGGAGCGGAGGTTGCTGCTGCCAGCGCCTTCCAGTTCGGTGTGGGTTTGGTAGGTGGCGAGTTGGGTCCATGAGTTTCCGTCGCCCTGAGCGGAGTCGAAGGGTGCAATTGTTTGCTCGAGATACATATCCCTCGACTCCGCTCGGGATGACGAGGTAGAGAATCCTACAGATCTTCTTTCTAGAATGAAACCCAGGTTCTCAATCTCAGAATCTGTGATCCAGATGATTTCCACTTCGTCTTCATGAACTTCAGCTTTGAACTCTGACAGGGTTACAGGCAATGAGCTATCGGTCTGCTCATCTTTGAAAGCGAACTCTCCACCTTCTGTCTGATTGGAGATGGTGATCCAGTTGTCGCCGGTACTTGAAGCTGTCTTTCCTAAGTCCCCTGACCAGCTATCATTAGCATAACGAAATAGCTTCAGGGCTTCTTCACTGTTCTCATTCAGTTCGCTATCTCGGTAGGAGAATGACAGGTCATAGGTGCCAGAACCTACCTGACTAACTTCATACCAGCGAGAAACAGTAGTCGTGTCATTCGCGTGCGTTTCACCTGGGTGGACAGTGATATCCAACGAGTCCAGGTTATCCACCGTGACATTGACCTTCATGCGGACATTTCCGCCAAAGAGGTATTCACCGGTTCCATTAATGGGAAGAGACATGCGATTCCCGGTGTATTCAACACCACCAATATCAGCCTTCCAGCCACAGTCATGGTTGGTGGTTTCATCATAGGTCAGCATGTCACCTGCCTCCACACAAGGAGAGGAGGATTGAGGCATGAAATTTCCTGCTGACGTTGGTGCTGATGAGGCCGCCGGCAGGGATGTCAGAAGGGGATCAATATCAAGATTATTGCCGCCGTCAGTGCCGTGGGCATCATTCCAATCGGTACTTGGGCTGTCCTGGATGATGGACTTGCTGAAGCTGAACAATCCAGTGCCAGAGTCATCGGTTAGACCATTGGAGAGATCATTTCCCCAGATTATGGAGTTTTCAATCGTCATGGTACTTCCATCGCTAACATCTGTACCCAGAATAGGGCCGGAGCCACTACGATTGCCGGCAATGGTACAGAAGTTCAAATTAGTGAAACAGGTGCTTGAGGCACTTGTTGCCCTGATAGCCGGCCAGCTTGTTGCGTAATTTCCGCTGATAACGGTATTCTCGATGGTCGTTGTGACCTGTGCACTCTGAGAAGAAATGTAGATTCCACCTGAGGAGTAATTGCCGGAAATCTGTGAGTTACGGATGATGGGGGATGAAGAGGCAAACAGGTTCCTTATGTAAATACCCTGGGCATTATCAATAATTTTACAGTTATCGATAGCAGGAGAATTCTCAGTGGTGACTTGGTCATCATTGATCCAGATCGCCCTAATACCAGCATCACGAATTGTAAAACCTTCCAACAGAGTCTCATCATCACAGTTCTCTAGATAAAACAGATAGCTGGAATTGTCGGATTTCTCCGAAGACACACCGATATCCCCTGATATGATGGTCTCAGAACCAGCTTCCTGGCGTTCTAATAGGCTGGCCTCAGACCCGCTGAACCCGCCAAAAATCTTCACACCGGAGGGAACTGTGTATCGTGCAGCCTGGTCATCAACAGTGAGGGAAATGCCATCATCAGGGGAATAGGTACCAGCCTTGATCCAGATAGTATCACCATCGGCACTGGCTTGCACGGCATCCTGGAGATGGACAAAAGCCTTGCCCCATGATGTCCCGGGGTTTTCTGAAGCTTGTGTCTCAGCACCGACATACAGGCGATGGTTTTTAGTATTCAACGTGTTTTCGATGGCACCAATATCTGGAGTGGCACCGCGGGAATCACCATTGATATCAATAGTGGGGGCATCTACAGCCGTACCGGCACCAATGGCTGGGCTGATGTCGCTGAGCCTGAAATCACCGTCCACTGTAGGGGCTTCGCTTCCATCTGGCAAATCATAGAAGGCAGGGTTGGTGTCATGATCATGAGCACCCTGTACAATAGAGTTGGTTCCATAGTTTGTCGTTGATAGCGTATTCCCCCAAACAATGGAATTTATCAAGGAAACCGATGCCGTAGTACCTGTGCTGGTATAGGTGATACCTTCCTCATCATTGGCTGCGATTGTACAATTAGTGAATACCGGGTACCTTTCATAGGAGTCTGCATTCCAGAAAACATAGGCACCATCTCCGGCTGTTTCTGCTTTATTGCCCGTGATGAGACAGTTCGTGATGGGCGGGGCATAGGGATTCAACATGTAAATGCCACCACCATTGTTTGCGGCACTGTTTCCTGCAATACGGGTCTGCTCCAGGTCGAAATCCTTGGCACTGGCGTAGAAGCCTCCTCCATCTGCACTGGCGACATTATTGAGAATGGAACACCCTGAGATTAAGGGGTCGGCTGAATTTCCTTCACTAGCAATCCCACCTCCATTGACAGCACGATTGCTTTCAATGATGCAATTGTGGATTTCATTGAAGCCATTATAGATATAAACACCTCCACCAACCGTATCTCCCTCAACATTGGCATTGCCACCGGTGATGGTCACATCATGGATCCGGGCTCCGGATATACCATTGTTGGGAAATCCTATATATGGAAAAGTCACGACATGATAGGCATTACCAGACCAGTCTTCAGGCGTTTTGTCAATGTCGCCATTGAGTATGGTCACATTGCTGGCCCCATCCCGTTGGTCAATGCTGGTCTCAGATCCATCAAAGCCACCATACAGGCTAATAGAGGCGTGAAACTTGAAAGTAGCGGAGCGGTCATTATTGGTGAAACCGTAGCCTTCATCGGGGTAGTAGGTGCCCGCCTTGACCCAGATGGTATCATCTTCTCCCCCTGCTCGCAGAGCATCGACTGGGTGAGGAAAGGCCGTTGCCCAAGACATTCCGTTGTGTACTGATCCACTTACATCAGGATCAACACGGAGGTGGTGATATTTCTCATTAAGGACGTTCTCATAAGCGCCAAGGTCACAGTTGTCCGGTCGGGTTGCACCTGTGATATCTTCATTGTCAGAATCTGAACCGGTCCCCACCCCGATACAGGGGGAAGAGTTATAGAGTCTGAAATCACCTGTTGTGGTAGGAGCTAGACTGGTATCGGGCAAAGAGACAAATAGGGGTTTTGCATCAAACAGTGATCCGTCAAAACCTGTTTGGGGATCATTCTCTCCACCACAATTCTCGATATTGGTATTCGATCCAGAGATTTCACCGTCGTTAAACAGCACCTGTTCTCCCTTGCGGCTGTTGCCCCAGATGATGGAACTCTTCATTAAGAATTTGCAGAAGCCGTCGCTACTTCCATTCAGATAGACTGCTCCTGCCGCAGTTGCCGCACTGTTTCCAGCTATTGTTGTACCAGAAATAGTCACATAGACGTAGCCTGAATTATGGCCGTAAGCAACAATACCACCACCCCAACCCTCTGATCGATTCCCACTGATGAGACAGTTTTTGATTTGAGGGGCTACCCGGCCGCCCTGTCCATCAATACAGATCGCTCCTCCTCGGTATCCTGCCAGATTTCCACTGATCACGCTGCGAGTGATATAAGGGTAGAACTTGTTGTATCCTGTTGAGCTACCGCCATCCATAAAAATGCCGCCCCCTTTGTCCTGGGCTTCATTATTGATGACGCGGCAATTCACAATTTGGGGTTTGCAGTTATTGCTTCCTGTAGCAACCAGGTAGATACCGGCTCCATCATCCCAGGGGTCAGCCCCATCGGCTTTACCTTCTGTAATTGTGAATCCCTCCAGAGTGGTGTTGATGTCCACTTCATCAAAAACAACCACATGGTAACTATTGTCGGAATTATCGTCTGTGGTGCCAATGTCGCCACTAAGGATGGTCACATTATTGTCAGGATCGCGCTCCGAGAGTTCTGTTTCCGAACCGTCAAAACCGCCATAGACCAGGACGTTGCTGGGAATACTGAATGAAATCGTGCGATCTGAACCAGGTGTAGGCACATATGTGCCTTCGGCAACCCAGATAGTGACTCCGGATTGTGCTGTAGACAGAGCTGATTGGAGGTCAGTATAGGCATTGCTCCAGGAGAGCCCATCTTCAATACCCACGGCATCCACATCGACAAAGAGGTCTGATAGAACACATTCGTAAGCACCGATCTCTACGCTGAGGTTTGAAACACGATCCACATTATTGAGATCATAATCACCCGGTGCATAACTTTTTTTTCCGGCACCGATACAAGGAGAGTCGCTCTGAAGCTGGTAGTCGCCATTTGCTGTAGGCGCGTTGGTGTATGCCATTGCATTGATAAACTCAGGATCACTGTCAATACAATAATCCCCTGTGGTGGGGCCATACTGAGTATTCCAAGAACTACTGCTGCTACCCTCGAGCAGGCAATATGAATATTTGGGCTGATAGCTGGTTGAAGGGGCAGTATTGTAACCGATTGCCACCTGCCCCTCATTGCCGGGCTCATTCCCCCAAATAATGGAGTTGACAATGTAAAACCCAGCCTGCCCCCCATTATCGATCCAGCATCTCATGGCACTTCCATATGTCGCTTCGTTGCCACTGAAGGTGCAATTGTATATGTTTGGTTCCCCTTCACCACCATCAATGGCATAGCTGTATATAGCGCCTCCACTGGTTCCAGCTTTGTTTCCACTGAAGAGTGTATTGTAGATGTTTGGCATACAATCACCATTGTCTCTGGGATTCATGTGCAAGCCCCCTCCCTGGTGGGAGGCTTCATTTCCTGAAAAAACACAACGATCGAAGGTCGGGTTCACCCGTCCGGAATAGCGACTGTACAAATATCCACCACCCCCTTTGCTGGTGGCTTGATTCTCTGTGAATCGACAATCGGTGAACTGTGGAACAACATATCCGTTGGTTCTGCCGTGTAAATAAAATGCAGCGCCGAGATACGCCAGGTTGTTGCTAATCGTGCAGTTGGTGACGGTTGCTGCGATGTTTCCGGAATTCTCGCCGTACATGAAAATGCCGCCACCCATGGAATCGGAATAATTGTCAATAATGGTCAGATTGACCAGGTTTGGTGAACAGCTATTGCCACTGCCTGAACCATCGATGAAGATGCCGCCGCCACTGCGTTCAAGATCGATATCATCATTGACACCATCAGAATAGCCCTTGGTGATGGTGAAGCCGTCAAGGGTGGTTTGATCACTGACACGGATAAATGTTACGACATGATATGAGTTGTCCGTATCAACATTGAGAGTACCAATATCGCCACTGAGAATGGTCTCATTATTTTCCCAATCTCTGAATGAGCGTGAGCTTTCACCACCGAGAAATCCACCATAAAGGGAAACCCCATCAGGGATATCAAAGGAGATCATGATGTCGCTACCTGAAGTAGGATAATAAGTGCCCTTGGCAACCCAGATTTCATCACCAGAACTGGCGGCAGAGATGGCAGACTGAAGATCCGTATATGCGCCCGACCAGGTGCCATCGCTGGTGTTATTGTCTACATAATGGGTGGTGGCGGTTAGGAAGGTAGTGAATAGAAAAAAGAAAAAAGTGGAGCGATAAAAGCGGTGTGGTTCTGACATGTTTCCCCTGCTGCGTTTCAGTTCCAATAAGTCGTAACAATGCGGTAAACTCCTGCAATTCAATTCCTGTGATCTAGCCAATTCGTGCTATGCAGGTTGGAAATTCGTATCCCTAATCAATAACGCATTTCAAAAAATCAGCTCTGAGCTTCGCAGAATTCATGCCATCAGCACATACCATTGTGAGTTTATTCACAATATTTATTAACTTTTTTAAGCAATGGGTGCTGCGAGGGACAATAGTTGTGCTTGACACAAAAAAGCCCCTGTTTCCAGAGGCCCAAACAGTGATCGAAAAAGTACGGGTCAGGTAGTGATGATTTCCTCTATCTGCTTCAACTCATCAGTGCTAAAATCAAGATTGTCCAGAGCACCCACTGCATCCTCAACCTGAGCCACCCGGGAAGCTCCAATTAAAGCTGAGGTCACTTCCGGTTTTCTCAATACCCAGGCGATGGCCAACTGGGCCACATTCTGACCACGGGAATCAGCGATTTTTTTTAACGCATGAACCTTGTTCAATTGCTCATCTTTGATAAAATCCGGCTTCAGGTAGCGACCATCCCTCACAGCCCTGGAATCCTCCGGGAAACCACCCAGATATCGATCAGTCAAGACACCTTGAGCCAGCGGTGAAAACACAATTGAACCCACACCACTTTGCTTCAAAACCTCAAACAGACCCTTTTCAGGTGCTCGATGAAACATATTATACTTGGGTTGATGAATCAGACAGGGTGTCCCCATATCTTGCAGGATTTTTACCGCCTGGCGAGTCTGCTCTGCGTTATAAGATGAGATCCCCACGTACAAGGCCTTGCCACTGCGAACAATCTGATCCAGTGCTCCCATGGATTCCTCCAGTGGAGTACCAGTATCGGGACGATGATGATAGAACATATCGACATAATCCAGCCCCAGACGTTTAAGGCTTTGGTCAAGACTGGCAACCAAGTATTTGCGACTTCCCAGATCCCCATAAGGTCCTGGCCACATATCCCAGCCAGCTTTGGTGGAAATCAGTAATTCATCACGGTATGCTGAGAAATCCTCTTTAAACAACTTACCAAAAGTTGTTTCTGCAGCACCATAGGGTGGTCCGTAATTGTTAGCCAAATCAAAATGAGTAATTCCCAGGTCGAAGGCTCTGCGCAACATGGCTTTAGCCGTATCATAATCATCCGGCTCTCCAAAATTATGCCATAACCCCAGAGAAATCTGAGGTAGCATGATACCACTGACACCACACCTTTTATAGCTCATGGATTCATAACGTGATTCTGCAGCTGTGTACATATTTAATTTCTCCTGATTGGTTTATTTCGCATATAATCCACCGGTGACTGTCATCCAATCGGCCACTTCATCTGTCTGCTGTTCCAGGGTTTTCGAGGTTACATCCAATTCCAGGACTGGAAGTATTGAATGTTCTGCCAATATCCTGAACTGTTCCTGTTCACGTCTGAAAATATCTAGATCATCGTATTGGGATGGATTCCCAGAAACTTCCAGACGAGCTACGCGAGCATCCTCGAATGACTCATTTGTACGGGTGCACAAAACCAGATAAAACCCCAATTCCTGCAGCCCCTCTACCAGCCACTCGAAATCAAAATTACGGTTAAAAGCCGTTTGTTGATAAACTTTCGTTGAAAGATGAAACCTGTCAATCATCCACGAGTAGTAGCGCTGGAGCTGAAAAAGCTTGAGCCAGGTTCGATAGGTTTCCAGGGCCTGTTCTTCTTCGTGCTCCTCAAAATTTATCAAACCTCTGCCCCATGGGAAATTTGTAAAGGCACACCACTCTCCTGAAATGAGCGGAGAATGATAACGATATTTTCTGGGGCCCACCATCCTGGGGTGTTCATTCAAAGCAAAAGCCAGGTCTGTCTTCCCCGTCAGACGAGTACCTTCAAAAATGATTTTAGGACAAAGCTTTCCGCCCATATCTAGACATGCTCCCACCACTTGAACTCAATTTAATCTATGGCCCCATCAGTATAAGTAACCTTGCGAAGGTTTGAAACCTTCGCAAGGTTCTCTCAGAAAAGTTTCATAAGGCAAGCCGAGACAACCACACTCCCCATACGCAACCCTATACCCTTATACCTTTTGAACAACGAATCTCGATCAACGATTGAAGAATCTAGAAGTGTGCCTGTGGACAGAAACGGAGCTCAAACCATCCACGTTTCTATTTTCAAATTTCATCCCAGCCCCATCTCCCACAAAAAAAAGAGGCCGCCCCTTACAGACAGCCTCTTAGTAAATCCTTTATTTAAAAAATTTACCAGTCCAGAAGTTTTCCATCCCGGTAAAAACCACCTGTGGGACCATCTGGTGGTAACTTTGCAGCCCAGAGGATACCTTCGATGCCTTCTTCAATGGAGCGCTCGGCATTGGGACCGCCCATATCGGTACGAACCCATCCCGGACAAACCGAGTTAACCTTTATTCTGGTACCTTCTAATTCGGCAGCCAGAATTCCTGTCAATGCATTGAGGGCAGCCTTTGACATACGGTAAGCGGGGTAGCCACCTTCCATTTTGTTCAAAGCACCCATCCCACTTGAGACATTCACGATACGTGGCTGGCGAGCCTTTTTCAGTAAATCATAAAAAGCCTGAACCAAACGCAAGGCACCAACGGTATTAACAGAGTATGCTTCTTCAACCAATTCAGGATTGATGGTGAAACAGGTTACCTGACTATCAAGACCGCCGGGCTCAATAATAACACCAGCGTTATTGATGAGGAGATCCAGATGATCAAACTGGGATGATACATATGAGGACAGTGCCGTGACATGACGCGCTTTACTCACATCCGCCTCAAATCCCTCAATATCCAGTCCAGCTTCCTGTAGTTTGGCAGAGGCGTTATCAATTTCGATCTTATTACGGCCTACCATAAAAACTTTATAATCATCTTCGGCCAAAGCAACAGTCAGGGCATGACCCAGTCCCCTATTTGCTCCGGTTACGATGGCTACTTTTCTATACATATTTCGAGACTTCTCCTCGTTTATTCTTCATAAATCAGACGGAAAATTGATTCCAACTGTTTCGCGCTTTCTATAACAGATTGAAGTGACTTTCACAAGTGTTTTACACATCTTTTGTTATTGATGTGAACTTTGTCAAATTACGCATGGCTTGGGAACGAATATTCTCCTGTACGATTGAGTGCCAGCCCAACAGGAAGCCCAATGGACCCAGTGCCATCCTGCTCCATTTCCACAGATCAAAATGATCAACATGGCGAATGATTTTGCCATCCCTAAACTCAAATGTCGCTTCTATTCTATTGAATACTATACGTTTAGATTTTCCAAATGGATATCTGGCCGTCCAGGTTGCCTGTCCACGTGTATCATCAGCTTGAATGTCAAATGCTTCAATTTCCAGGGTTTTGGCCTGTAGACACAACATGCTCCACATATCCTTGATCTCTGTACCCTTCAACTTCTGAAAAACCGGATCACTAAATTCAGCCCCTGCATGATAACAGTTGGCCATTCTCTGGCTATCCCGTTTTGAGAACGCTGCATAGAATTGCTGGATTATCTGTTGGTTAGAATTTGTCATTCATTTGATTTCTTTGATTGGATCCGTTATTGTCTCAAATAAATCCAAATTCTGGTCTTACGCCACAAAAAAATCATATGATGACTGCCTGTTTTTGACAGAAGCTGACAGAACCGTGGGCTGATTATGTCCTAATTTGAGTCGTCAAGATTCCCGCGTTGGTTTTCACTCGCTTCATTCACAGTTCCACTCACATCTATCATCCTGCCAGCGTTAATCAACAGCATCTCTATCGTCTCCAAGTGTACTTCAGGTGCACTTACCCATAGCTCTGGCTGGGCGGCGTAGTTGAGAATATTCGAGAGGAGATAGTCACCAGCTACTTCCCCATCCTGGAAATTTAGCGTTGCTACAATGAGTCGCCCCTGCCCAACCTGCAACTCAAAGAGGACGGACTGTTTGATGATATACTTATAACTACTCACCACTTCTATAATGGGTTCAAAAGGCAGATCGATGTCATTAAAAATGATATTTGAAGTGTCAGAGAACAGGGGCCTAAATTGCCAGTTACACCACCCCTCATGAGGAAAGTCGCTCATTATGGGATGCTCAGTAATGACAGTTGCCAGGTTTCCATGAGTCCTACCGGCTAACCCTATGGTATAGTCCAGGGAGTGGGATGGAAAAACATCTGTCCCCAACAAGACCACCGTTTCTCCTTCAGAAAGCGCTTTCAATACCTGCTCATCCATTTCTGTAGTAAGTAAATAATCGACATCGTGCTCAGCGGTTTGCTCTGGATATGTCTTTGGGAACACCCAGAAATTCCAGTCATTTTGAATGAAGTGGGAAGCATCTACAAGTGATACCACAAGAGAGAGCTGCTCAGGTTTTGTAAGATCTGGCATTTGAAATTTCAGTGAATCAATCAACCCAAGTTGACCTGTCTGGAATACCGCTATCGGAATACTTCCTGTAGCATACGCTTTACCGGCTGTACCAGTCAGACGCCATTCGACTTGACCATCCTTTATCGCTTCAGAACCCCAGTGTGACAACTTCAAGGCAAATGAAAGTTGCTCATTAGTTTTAAATATTCGTTCCGGTCCCACATCTAGCAGCAGGACTGTGGCAGCATTATAGCGCAGGAAATCTTCGGCTTTATCACCTGGTTTATATTCAAAAAACTCATTCAGGAAACCGGCCTCATATCCACCACCTACCTGATTGTGATCATGTCCACCTAGAAAATCATACCCTTGGTAATACTTAGATCTTCGAACCGTTTCTACGGTCTGTTTTCGAAAGGTGTGGAGCCAGGCGACTGAGTTTTTGTAATAGGTCTCAGCCCGATCAAGGAGCCCGGCATCAACCAGGTTTTGTTTTGCACTGAGATATCGATCCGCCCCGATCTTGGTCTTTTGCATCCGCTCTGTATGACTTAAATCTATATAATTGCCCTTGATTCCAATTTCGTGACTGAGGCAGGGACGTTCGTATACAACAAGACGTTCATCCAAAAATTCTGGATCACCCCATTCTGACCAGTAGCTCAAATAGCCCCAGCCGTATTGACCAAAAACATCACTGAATTCCTTTAATCTCTCTAGCCGAACAGGATTATGTATAAAAGGTGTATGGGTAGTGTCTGTTCCAAGATCACTGATTCTCCACCAATACTCCACTCCTCTCAGGGCTTCCTGGGGATTAAAGAGGGCATCTGGAGCTAGTGATTTTTGTAGCTGAGCTACCTGAGCCAGGTATTCAATTTTGGCTTCATTCATATGTTGCTCATTGCCACCGCTATAGAGCACTACCGATGGGTGAGAGCGGCAGAGGGTCAATGCTTGATTCCATTGCTCTAACCCAAAACCTTCTGGAAGCTCAACCATCATGAGCATCCCCAGATCGTCTGCCGCCTCCAGGTAAGCTTCATCTGGCACCCAGGTGTGAAAGCGAATCCAGTTAAAGCCAACCTCTTGCAATCGAGAGATAATCTTTGTGTAGTATAATTTGTCGCGGGGAGACGTCAGCGTTTCAGCCCAGTAACAGTGGTCTGTTACTCCTCTAAGGAAAATTGGATTACCATTGAGAAATAATTCACGCCCCTGACGTGTCAATCGTCGCAACCCAAAGCCTTGACTCCGCTGGTCCAGCATCCGGTCAGCACTCCACAACTCAACCTGAACTTCATATTGTCTGGGGTTCACATCACTCCAGGGTATCAAATCAGGGGTGGTGGATGACCAGTTAATCTGTGATATGGTTGCGGAAACCGTATCAGATGAAACCAGGGTCTGACTCATTGGATCAAATATTTGTAGAACAAGGGTACTATTCCCCAAGGCATCCCCAGCCATCTCGACCTGCCAGAAAAGGGAGTCCTGTTCAGTATTGGTATAGACATAGCAATCGCGTATCTGCTGTTCATCAGTTATCCGCAGTTCCACTGATCCTGTGAGGCCACCACTGCGCCCCTTGTATCCCGACAGGGCAAACCCTCCGGCATAGTCGGTGAGGTTGGAAACTGCCACAACCAGGTCATTGGTCCCAGATGCATTCACGAGATGAGAGATGTCAAAATTGAAGGGCAGGCCATGTCCCAGCTGATGACCCACATAGTTATCATTCACCCAGACCCAGGCTTCCTGACTCACTTCAGCGAACTCAAGGAATACAGTCTGTTTTACTTCTGAGGGAGACAACTCGAATTGTTTTTGATAATACCCGAGACCCTGAATATAAGACAAGGGCATTGTGCGATAACCCTGTCGCTCCTTTTCCACTGTGGAAAAGTCCACAGGAGAAGCTCCTGAAAAATAAGTCAAGTGCGACTGGTGCAAACTTTTCTCAAGACTGATTCGGTGATCATCCCAAAAGGCCGGAACGGGTAGCTCGGTGACAAAAGCATCCCTGGTAGGGAGCTGTGGTATTTCGCCTGTAAATGTATCACGATAGGTAAAACCCCACTGACCATCCAAAGAAATCGGTTTGGTTTCATTTTCTATCTGTGTACAGCTGTAAAGAGTAAGACCTACCAGAACAGCATTGACCAACGCTATTATGAAGAAGTTGGTATTGAATCTTCTTTGCAAAACATTTTCCCCCACCATTACATGATTTAGACAGGACCGGCTAACTCAATTCCCTGAATTGCCCAGATTCAACAATTCTTTTAAAACTTGAACTGCAAATGAAAATAAAAAGAACGAGACTTCCATAAAATAAAAACGCCGGTACTCCTAAGAGCCCGGCGTTTAACTGATTTCTTAAAAAGAATCAGACAGCAGTAACGTTTTCAGCCTGTGGCCCTTTTTCGCCCTGTGTGACGTTAAAGGTGACGTTCTGTCCCTCTTTCAAAGAACGACGTCCGTCTGAATTGATTGCCCGATAGTGAACAAACACATCTGGACCGTCTTCCTGCTGAATAAATCCGTAGCCCTTTTCATCATTGAACCACTTTACCACACCGTTGACTAGTTGATCAGTCATTTGTACATGTACCTCTTTCTTAAAACATACCACCTGAGGTGGCTTCCTACTTATCAGGCTCTTTAGCAGACAACCTGCTGAAAGCACTTTTGCCCAATTGGACTTCCTGACTATGCGTGGAATATTGGGCAACCAAATCTAAAAGCAAACAATCATTTACTACTAATTCTACGGTTTTTATTGGCTCTTACTGGAGATATTTGATTAAAAAGTCTAACCTTAATCCAACGCAAACAGGTAAAAATCAAAGCCGTTTCCACAAAAATCCATGGCAAACAGCAAAATGTTCTGAATTGTATATCAATCGTTACTTTGGTCAAAACGGACCAAAATATTTTACCAAATCCAATCGCTCCGTCGCGATTTTTGAAGTGTCGCTTCTCCCTTTAACCATTTATCTTAAAAGCTGATGAAAAGAATATCCTATCTACTGGTCCTCGTATTATTGCTACCTTTACTAAACTTCGGGCAAACCGAAGATCTTGATAAAAGCATAAATTCTCAGTCCAAAAAACTGAAGGAGATTCGCAAAGAGATTGATCGACTTAACTCCAAGATCAACAAAACCCAGAAAGATGAAAAAGCCACACTAAAACAAATCCAGAACCTGGATAAACAGATCGCCATGGTGACACAACTCAAGCGTGAGCTAAAGAAAGAGCGCAAACTCAAGGAAAGCCAGATCGCCCTGTTGAACCAGACCATCCTGACTACTGATGAAAAGATCCGGGTAATGAAAGAGCGGGCTGCCCGACGAGCAGTGCGTGCATACAAAATGGGGCACAACCGTGATATTGATTTACTGTTAACCTCTGGAGATATCCATCAGGTTTTGCGTCGATCCACCTATCTCTCTGCTATCAATGATGCTGAGAAAGAGACCATGGATGAGCTTCAAACAATGATCTCAAATAATAAAACCAGTCAGCACAACCTGTCCAAACGCCTGGGTGAGGTGAAGCGCAATATCCGTGAAGAGGAGCAAGTCAGTCGCCAGATAACGTCTCAACAGAAGCAGAAGTCCTCAAAATTAAAAACATTAAAACGCGATCGTCAGAGCATGCAGCAGCAGGTGAAAACCAAGAGGGCGGCTGTCAAGAAAATCGAAGGAATGATCCAGGATTTAGAGAAAAAGAAACAGGAGCGACTCCGCGAACTGGCTCGTCGTCGTGGCATGACCATGGATCAAGCCAAAGGGGAGTTCGCCAAATACAAGGGCAAGCTAAGCTGGCCGGTTCAGGGAACGCTGGTGGGTCGCTTCGGTCTCCACAAAAACGAAAAGTTAGGTACCGTAACCACCAACCCCGGAATTGATATTGCCGCACCCAAAGGTAAAGGCGTCCGGGTTGTGCTGGATGGCATCGTGGTGGCCATCACCTGGATTCCCGGCTATGGAAATACTCTGATTGTGGATCATGGTGATAGCTATTATACAGTTTATGCACATATAGATAATATTCAGGTTAATATGAATGGTTATGTCCTGCGTGATCAAGTCATCGCTCAGGTTAGTGACACCGGCAGTCTGGATGGTGCCAGGCTGCATTTTGAAGTCTGGCGCGGTAAAGATAAAGTAGATCCACTTAAATGGCTGAAGCGGTAAACATTTTTCAACTCATGGGTCAGGAGCAGACCCGCTCCACCTGGAATACCTTAATTCATTCCGGTCGTTTTGGACACGCCCATATCCTGGCCGGCCATGCTGGTGTGGGTAAAGATGCCCTGGCTTTGACCATTGCAGCCACGATCAACTGTAAGGCAGACCAGAATAAACCCTGTGGACAATGTACTGCCTGTCGTCAAATTCAAAACCTGGAATACCCTCAATTACATCTGGTTTTTGCCCTTCCCCGTCGTTCTGCCAGCCAGACCGACCCTCTCTCTGGAGTTAAAGAGGGAGAGCTGGACTTGATAAATGCTGAATTAGCAAAAAAAATTGCCTGGCCTTATTATCACCTTCAGATTGATGGTGCCAACGACATTCGTATTTCCACCATTCGCAAACTGCGTAAAGATGTCTATTTGGCCAATGACCCTGACACCACGCGCGTGGTGATTATTCTGCGAGCGCACCGCATGAATGTTGAAGCAGCCAACGCCCTCTTGAAAATTCTGGAGGAACCTCCACAGGGCACGGTTTTTCTGTTAACTACTGAATTTCCAGATCGATTGCCTGATACCATACGTTCACGCTGTTCCATGCATCATATTCCGGACCTGGGTTGGGAACTGATTCGTGATGATCTCATGGAAAAGAGAGGGGTTGATCAAACACAGGCTGAGATATGTGCCCGCATGTCCATGGGAGACCTGGCTGCCGCCCATACGTTCGCAGAACAGGACAATACCTTCTGGCTTGAACGAATCCGGGCCACCTTGAACACCCTGGCCCGAGAAGATTTTGTCTCCGTTCATAAACAAGTTCTCAAATTGAACGACAAAGAGCTCGAAAATGATGAGTCGAGGCAGCAGTTTTTGTCACTGCTCATCCTGTTTTTCAGAGATGTTGCCCTGCAGATCAAGCCAGGTGAAACCGCTTTGTGGATGACTCAGGTGACACAACTCAACAAACTATTTCCCCAGTGCGACAGCCCTGCTGCCATCAAAGCGATCGAGCGCACAAAGGATGCGCTGTCGCGTAAAGTTCATTTGCAGCTTGCGCTTACTGCCTTATTTTTCGAACTACGAAAACACCTGAGAGGACAACCCTCCTAGGTCATAAATGAAATTAATCGAACCAATGGCCATTGCGCCGGCGGTCAGGATATAAATAAATGACACAACATATGCAAAACACCCACCAGCCCTCCGGTGAGGGTGATCCCACACTTCCTGCTTACTTAAAAGTCAGTTTCAAAGGAAATCGTCGCGAGACCTTCCTAAACTCAGATCACCTTGAGCTCAAGTCTGGTGATTTTGTCGTCGTTGAAACTGAGCTGGGTGAAGACATGGGTGTGGTTACCCCTGTTTGTAATAAAAACGAAGGGTGTAACCGTTGTCCCACCAGCGAGCCAGAATTTAACAACCGCAAAAACGGTGAATCCATTCATAAATTGTTGCGAAAAGCCAACGAAAAAGAAATTGGCATCCATCACAATAATCGACGTGATGAACCCATTGCCTTTGATAAAGGCCTTGATCTCATCAAAAAAAATAAACTCAAGATGAAGCTGGTTGATGTTGAGTATCAGCTGGATCGTCGCAAAATGACCTTCTTCTATACCGCAGAAGAACGCGTTGATTTCAGGCAGCTGGTCAAGGATTTGGCCTATGAATTCAGAACCCGGATTGAAATGCGACAAATCGGGGTTCGAGACTATGCCCGCCGTCTTGATGGACAGGGTCCCTGTGGTCAGCAGATCTGCTGTTCACGCTTTATGGATGGTTTTGAACCCGTAACCACTCAGTACGCCAAGGATCAAAACCTACCCATCAACCCCAGCAAGCTCAGTGGCGCTTGCGGAAAACTCAAATGTTGCCTGCGTTTTGAATGGGATTTTTATCATGAGGCCATGAAAGACTTCCCCACGGTGGGTGTTCCCGTAGAGACCGCAGATGGTGTGGGCTCCATCATTTCAAACGATGTCCTCAACAACCGCTGTACGGTTTCCTTTGAGCAGGGCGGAATCGAAGTTTACGACCTGAAAACCATTAAAAAAGCGCTGAAACACATGGATACTGATTATAAAGAAAGAAAGAATTAAGCCTACATGTCTCGATTTTATGTTACCACACCTATTTACTATGTAAATGACGAACCCCATATTGGCCACGCTTATACTACCATTCTCGCAGATGTAATCTCGCGTTTTCACCGTGCTCTGGGGGATGAAACCTATTTTTTAACCGGGACAGATGAACATGGACAAAAGGTCCAGCAGGCCGCTGAAAAACGAGGCGTATCCCCTCAACAGCATGTTGATGAATATGTCGTGCGCTTTCAGGAAAAATGGGACGCCCTGAATATTCAATATGATCAATTCATTCGAACCACCCAAGACAACCACAAATCTGTAGTAAGCCACCTCCTTCAGAAGCTTTGGGACAAAGGACTTATCTACAAAGACACCTATGAGGGCTGGTATTCCGTTGCTGAAGAGCGCTTCCTCACCGACAAGGAATATGAAGAAGGTGAATGGCGCGATGTGAAGCGGCTTTCTGAGTCCAACTACTGGTTCAAAATGTCTGCCTACCAGGAAGATTTAATCACCTACATCCACGACAATCCAGATTTCATTCAACCCACCTTCAGGAAAAATGAAGTGCTGGGTTTTCTGCGTCAGGAATTGGGTGATTTGTGTATCTCACGCCCAAAATCTCGCCTCAACTGGGGTATTGAACTGCCCTTTGATAATGAATACGTGACCTATGTCTGGTTTGATGCATTGACCAATTATATCTCCGCTATTGGCTATCCAAATGACGATGACAATTTTAAGAAGTGGTGGCCCGTAGATTTTCATCTCATCGGAAAAGATATCCTCACCACCCATGCCGTGTATTGGCCAACCATGCTCATGGCTGCAGAATTACCACTTCCAAAAACCATTTTTGCCCATGGCTGGTGGTTAATGGGTGATACCAAAATGTCAAAATCTTTGGGCAATGTTGTTCGCCCGCTTGATCTGGCCAACGAATATGGAGTGGATGCCCTGCGGTACTTTCTCATGAAGGAAATGACACCGGGACAGGATGCCAGTTTTACCATGGATGCCTTTATTAGCCGTTATAATTCGGATTTGGCCAACGACCTGGGTAATATGGTAAATCGCATCACCAAATTGATTGGTCGTAATTTCGACTATGTCTTGCCGGATCCAGGTGAAACCGCACCTGAAGATGCAGATCTGGCCCAACATGTGGCCGGATTGACGGAGAAGGTTCGCGAGGAACTGGATCAGATGCGGGTTAATTACGCTATCAACCATGTCTTTGATGTTTTACGTGAGATCAATCGCTACCTGGAAGAAACAGCCCCCTGGAAATTATTGAAAACAGACAAGGAGCGAGCTGGAGCGGTCCTATACAATGCCGCAGAAGCACTCCGACTCAGTGCTGTTCATCTTTATCCTGTCATGCCGACAAAGATTGCCAGCCTGTTGGAAGTCATGGGCACCTCAGCCCAGGCTCGCTTTTCTGAAGATGGCTGGTTTAAGTGGGGTCACAATAAACCCGGTGTCAAACTGGGTAAGACGGATGGCCTCTTCCCCAGGATCGAAGTCAAGGAAGTCCCTGAAGAAGAACCAGCAAAACTCGACCTGAAGGATGAAGTCAGTTTTGATGACTTTATGAAAATGGATATCCGGGCAGTAAAAATCGTCAAAGCCGAAAAACATCCCAATGCTGATAAATTGCTCAAGCTTCAAGTTGATCTTGGTGCCGAGCAGCGTCAGGTTATTGCTGGTATTGCCGAGCACTATGCACCTGAGGAACTGGTTGGAAAATCGGTCTCCATCGTGGCCAATTTGAAACCTGCAAAAATCAGGGGCGAAATCTCTCAGGGTATGATTCTGGCCGCAGATGATGGAGAAGTGGTAACACCACTGGTCCCGCTCAAGGATGTTGAACCAGGATCCAAAGTCCGGTAACTGTATTCCATATCCAAGCGCGGATTCGAATCCGCGCCTGGGTCAAATTAACCCTTCGACAAGCTCAGGGAGACGAAACTGAAGCGCGTCATGCTGAGCCCGAAGCATAAAGAACCAATTATCAAAACAATATGAAATTTATAGATACCCATTGTCATATCAACATTAAGCCACTTCTAGAACGGCCGGATGAGGTTGTGGAAGCCGCGTTGATACAGGGTGTGGAAAAAATGGTGGTCATCGGTATTGATATTGAGACTTCTGCACAGGCCATTGAACTGGCTGAGAAGTTCCCACAGATTTATGCTGCTGCCGGTATTCATCCCAATGATTGCTCAAGGGCGCCTGATCACTGGGAAAACGAAATTCTTGATATGCTCTCACATCCCAAGGTGGTAGCTGTTGGCGAAACTGGTCTGGATTATTACTGGGATGATTCACCTCCCGATTTGCAGAAAATTTTCTTTCGAGATCATCTTGACCTGGCACTGGCAACAGGTAAGCCTGTCATAGTCCACAACCGTGAAGCCGATGCGGATATCGTTCAACAAATTCTTGAACACGGGAATAACATAGGTGTTTTTCACTGCTGGCCTTCCCCCTGGGATATCGCCAAACCGCTACTAGACAAAGGTTATCACATCTCTTTCACTGGAACCGTTACTTTCAAGAAAAATGAAGCTGTGCAGGATGTGGCCACTCGCATGCCCCTGGAGCGACTCATGCTGGAAACCGACAGCCCCTTTCTCACTCCGGTTCCACATCGGGGAAAGCGTCCCAACGAACCCAAATACATCCCCCACATTGCTGCCAAAATCGCTGAGTTAAGGGGCATTGCTGTGGAAGATTTAGCCCGGAAAACCACTATAAATGCAGAAGTATTTTTCAAAATTTGATCCTCAAAATAAGCTTTACCCTGGAAGGGTACGGACGCGATGCATCGCGTCCCCACATTTTTGCCACAACCCATTTCTCAAGGACAGTATATGGGCTTAAGACCTGATTTACGAGCCCTGAAAAAATGGGGCCAGAATTTTATCACCGACCCTTCCCTGCTGGACAAACTCGTGCGTACCGTCAATCCTCAACCCCAGGATGACATGATCGAAATTGGTCCCGGTTCTGGAGCCCTGACCCGTCTATTTGCCCCAAAAGTCAAAACCCTGCACGCCATTGAAATTGACGAACGCATGTCAGAATATCTGGATCCTCTCAAAGATGAAATCCCCTCATTTACATATGAGCAAGCGGATTTTCTCAAATGGTCTCCACCAGCGAATCTGAAATCATTTCGACTCATGGGGAATATTCCCTATTACATCACATCTTCGCTTATCCTGCAGGCTTTTGAACACCACGAGCGAATTACCGACGTACACTTTCTCATGCAAAAGGAGGTAGGGAAGCGTCTGGTAGCACCTCATGGTTCAAAGCAATATGGCATTTTGTCTGTCTATGCTGCCCTGTTTGCAAAAACAGAATATCTGTTTGATATCAGTCGCCACATCTTTTACCCGGTTCCTGATGTTGACTCCTGTTTTGTGAGGTTCAGTTTTGAGGAGAAGCGCGAAGTTTCCCCGGAGATGGAACCACATTTGCGCCTGGTGGTCAGAACAGCTTTTAATCAGCGCCGGAAAACATTAAGAAACAGCTTGAAGAAACTCATTATTGACAAGGATCGAGCTGAATCCGAATTCGATCTTAACCTGAGACCCGAACAAGTGAGTCCTGAAGAATTTTTAAAACTTACACAGATTATTATTCAACACTGATCATATTTTTCAAGGGAGGGAATCCATGAAACAACGTACGCTTATCTTTGTTGTCCTGTTGCTTGCCTTTACAGTTATTGGTTTACCTATGAGTAAGGTTGATTCGCAACTCAAAGAACTTCAACCCGAATTGAAACTTCTGGAAACCTGGCTTGAAGCACAACAACTATACCGAGGCATTCCCGGTATCGCTATAGGGCTGGTTTACGAGCAGGAGCTGATCTATGCCAGGGGTTTCGGTGTGGCGGACCTGGAAACCAACAGGCCTGTGGATGAGAACACACCCTATCGCATTGCATCGATTACCAAAACTTTTACAGCTACCGCACTGGTCCAGCTGCGGGATGCCGGGAAACTTCGTCTGGATGACCCCGTTGTGGATTATCTCCCCTGGTTTAATGTAAAACAGCGCTTCCCGGGACAACAACCCATCACCATCCGTCAATTGTTGACCCACTCGTCTGGATTACCTCGTGAAGCTGACTTTCCCTATTGGACGGATCATAACTTTCCCACCATGGAGGAAATCAAAGCAAAACTGGGTTCCCAGGAAACCATCTATGAGCCAGCCACGGAATTGAAGTATTCCAATCTGGCAATGTCTCTTGCGGGAGAAGTTGTGGCTGCGGCCTCCGGCATGTCATACGAGGGTTACATCCAGGAACACATTTTTGATCCCCTGAGCATGACTTCCAGCACCGTTCACCCTGACCCCATTTACCAAAAAGCACTGGTGACCCCCTACTCGCTTCGACAACCGGATAATTCACGCAATATTGAAGACTATACCGACAGCAAGGGAATCACACCGGCTGCCAATATTGCCTCAACAGTAACTGATCTGGCCAGGTATGTCAGTTTTCAATTCCGTGATGATGAGAACACCCCAGGGGCAGTCCTAAGAGGCACGTCCTTGAAGGAGATGCATCGGGTACATTTTCTAAACAAGCGCTGGACCAGTGGGTATGGACTTGGATGGGCTGTCTGGCGTCGTGGTGGTAAAACGGTGAATGGTCATGCCGGTTGGGTTGGTGGGAATCGAACCCAGATCATGTTTATTCCTGAAGACAAGGTTGCTGTGATTGTCTTAACCAATTCGGATGATGGTGAACCAAGTTTTCTGGCCCGACACATCCTTGATTTCATGGGACCAGCTATCGTTAATGAATGCGAACCATCTGCCTCCCCTGAAGAATTTGACCCTGTCTGGGTGAAATACACGGGCACCTATGTAGAACCGGGCCCCTACTACACAGAGGTTCTGATCCGTGATGAACAGTTGATCATGAGCACTTTGAGTTTTCCACCTGAAGATAGCCCAGATAGCGAAATCGTTGAGCTGAGCCCCGAGGATCAACATATCTTCCGCATGTCAGGCAGTAATGGAAACGGTGAGTTGGTGATTTTTGAGTTTGATGAAGCAGGCAAGATCAATCAGGTCAAAGTGGGTAGCAACTATATCTATCCCGAGGCTTTATACAACAAATAGCCTGGTGTGAAAGGGTTGTGTGGGAGGTTATTAAAGTCGGGTAAAAACCATGATCAACATCAGGGTTGCTATGAGAATAAACAGTTGCGCGCCGTATTCTTTTTTTTCTTCCATAGCCATTTCTCCAATACTCTCCCCGAGTTATTTCTATTGTCGGACATAAATATGGAAGATTGAGCAAATCTTTATGTGTTGGGGGTCACAACCCAAAAGCTCATGTGTTCTGGATCAACCGGATTTAAACAGGGGTTTACCTTCCCAAATGTGAACACCGGGCTCATTTGCGGCTATGATTTTTTGAATTGTTAGAGCAATAACTTGCGCATGAATGGGTTTGTACTTCCAGGGGATCATGAAAGCCAGGGGCTGCGCAATGAGTTTACCTACCAACTCCCCCGGTCTACTTTCCTCCCTATTGCCCAGCAACAAGCTGGGCCTGAGAATGTGGACCTTTTTAAAACCAACTTCCTGTATATCTGATTCCAACTGACCCTTAACACGACTATAAAAAACCGAGGACTCTGGATTGGCTCCAATTGAGGAGATGAGGATGAATGTTTGACAGCCCTCTTCCAGTGCAATCTTAGCAATTGCCAGAGGAAGATCGTGGTCCACATGTGTAAATGCTGCCTGCGATCCAGCAGTTTTGATGGTGGTTCCCATGGCACAGATCAGAACATCTGTTTTTAAATCCTCCCGCAGCTGATCCAGGTCTGAAAAGTCATGGATGGCCTGATTGATGAATGTCTTTTGCTTCAAGCTCGAAATGGGTCTCCTGGTAATAGCACTTACCTGTTCATAATCCCCTTCAGCAATGCTCTCCAGAAATTGCCTTCCAATGAGACCGGTGGAACCAATTACTGCAATACGTTGTGACATGTGTGCTGCCTCCTCTTTGCTGATATAGCGAAAATCATATTCATCACCCCGGTTATAGTTGATAATATGCAGCAGGAAGCACAATTCGAAAGTGATTTCCCGAGGAGTGAAGCGACGACTAAATCATTTTCAGTTTAGCCCCTGTTTTTGAAACCAACTTGATTCGCTCCGCTCATTGAAAGTTGGTTTGGGGATAGCTGGCTCTCAACAAAGTCCTGATACAAACGAGCACCACCATACACTTCGTCGTAAAAAGAATCTTCAGGTTTGATTTCTCCTGAGATTATGTCATTGTAGTTTGAATATAGCCATGATCCTGGCCGGGAAGTCAACCCTGCGTTGACTGGATTCAGATGGATGTATCGTGGCAACTCAGCCACATGATGATCATCACTCAGCGCGCCAGTTTTGAATGATCCTCCAAATACGTGCCCCAGATGTGAATACTTGCGGTTAAAGTATTTTGCATATGCTAGCTGAAGTCTTTGAAAGAATCGACTTAAGCCACAGTCCTTTTTAGTCCGCAGGAAAAAATGAAAATGATTGGGCATCAAACAGTATGCGATTAGTTCAAACTCATCCCTCATTTTCAATTTCACCATTTTCTTTGTGAACCATTGATAATCTGCAGAAGACTTAAAGAGTACCATTTTGTTGTTTCCACGATTATAAACGTGAATGAGACAACCTATAGTCAGGTTGCTCTTGTCAAAGCTGAGTGCCATGATAGAAACCTTTATTTATTTGTGGGTTGGTGAAATATATAAATAAATGGTGTGAAACCAACTTGACTCACGTTGTTCGTTTAAAATCGGTTTAGAAAAGGTGTTTTTCAGACAGGTAACAGGTCTTTAGAAAGTGATTTCCGGAGGAGTAGAGCGACGACTATATCACTTTCGGGTTAGCCCCTGTTCTTGAAACCAACTTGGCTCACTTTGTTCGCTGAAAGTTGGTTTAGGGTTTAGGCGAAATACTTGGGTTCATCTTGTATGAATTCTTCCTGTTCCCACTCCTCAAGCTTCTTTTTTCCGCGCTGGCGCTTAAGAAACCAGGCCAAGATAACGATCAGGGGGGAAAGCGCCCAAAGAACACCTGGGATGGTGGAGATTTTGAAGAACCAAAATCTGGCTTCTAGACTTTCCCGCCAGGCAATTTCAAAATCGATGAGATCCTCTCCTGTCTCAGCCAGAAATCGCTCCCTGAAGCTCAACTCATCAGCCCTCAACAAGTAGGGCAGTATAGATTCACCATAGCGTTGAATTAGAAAGCGGGTTGCATCCAATGACTGACCATAAGCCAGACTAGCCCGCTTATGGTTAAAACTGAGAATTACATCAAGATCAACCAGGGGAATCAGCCTTCCGCGGGCGGTTGCCGTCCCCAGTCCCATGAAGCCGCCCCAATCCATCTGCCCGGAATGCCATTGGGCCAATCCTTCATTTAACCAGACAGGAATGCTTACTTCATTCTGCCCCAACAGGCTATGAAACAATTCATGTTTAAGGGTTGAGAGCCACTGACTGCGATTTCTCCCATAGATGTGGATTTCTGACCCTGATCGAGCGATCCCGGCACTCCAATAAGGCAGGGAATGCAGGTTCGTACCGACAGCTTCAGGATCATAGTAAAACCTGATCTCCAATTTCTTGTCAAGGTTTAAACCAAATAGCGATTGATAATGTTGCTGTTCCTTGAGAACCAATTGATGCGCCGTCTTCAGGAGGGTTGAATCTCCTCGGTCTGAAATAATGGTTATGCTGCCCGATTGGTACATGAGGGATTCGGCTGATGCTGGACTCAATAAAAAAACAAGGGAAACCAGTAGCATACAACGCATCTTGGACAAAAAGTTATTACTCCTCATGATGGCTCCAACTTAGAGGATTATTTTTAATGTATTGGCGAATTCGATTCAAATCCGCCTCACCACGAACAATCTGATCATGAAAATTGCGTTGCCATATTTTGTGACCTGGGGTTTTTCGCAATTGGTATATTTGTTTTGTTGATACCGTTTTAAATGCACCAATAAACCGTCCTAACGATTTCCGTTTTTTTGGGGGGGCCGTGTAGATGTGTTTCGCGAAACACATCTATCTCCCCGTAATTCTATAATTCCGTGCAAATGGTCGGGCATGATTACGAATTCGTGTAATTCGACATATTCAAAATGATTTTCCAACCATTCCCAAGACTGCAGAACAATTTGACCAAATTCATTCAATAGCATACTGCCATTCTGAATTTCACCAAAAAATGGGTGACGTTTCTTAGATACAATCGTTATGAAATACTGCCCATCTTTTTTGTAGTTAAATCCGTTTAATCGCATCGAACGGTTTTTGTAAACAGGATGTCCAGAATGATAAGTCAAGGGTATTTATTGTATCAGAGAATCTGATACGGGTCCACATCCACAGTGACTCGCACATATTTATCCCGAGTCTGATTGATAACGTGACTGGCAGCCTGGCGCAAGGCTCCCCCGCGAGGATCCAGACCCTTACTGGCCCGAAGCACCACTTTCCAATGATATCCCATATGACTCTTTTCAATCATGGCCGGTGCTGGGCCCAATATTTCAACCACTTTCTGCCCCTTTAGAACAGCCGCTGCCTGTTCAGCCAGACGCATGACGCCATCACGAGATTTGCCCTGAAAACCAAAAGAAATCATCCTGGAAAAGGGTGGGTACTGTAGCTGGTCACGGTCATTGAGCTCAGTGTTGTAGAACAATTTCACATCATGCCGGGTCGCACATTGAATGGAAATATCATCTGGCATCCAGCTCTGCACAACAACCCGCCCAGGAAACTCCCCGCGACCAGATCTACCTGCAACTTGATACACCAGTTGAAAGGTGCGTTCCCTTGCTCGGAAATCTGGAAAATGCAGACCCGAGTCCGCATTTATCACTCCAACCAGGGTCACATTTTCAAAGTCCAGACCCTTGGCAATCATTTGGGTTCCCAGTAAAATTTTATAATCACCCCGGGCAAAATCACCCAGTAGTTTTGTGTGTGCCCCCTTGGTGCGTGTGGTATCCATATCCATGCGGCAGACTGGCACATTAGGGAATTTTGATTCCAGGGCTTCTTCCACCATTTGGGTTCCCATGCCGCCAAACTTCAGTTCCAGAGATCGACATTCAGGACAGCTCGAAGGAGTAGGTGCCTCAAAATCACAGAAATGACAACGCATTTTATTGCCAATTTTATGGTAAGTCAGCGAGATGCCGTCATGGGGACAAGCCATGGTCCAGTTGCAATCACGACAGGTAATAACGGGGGCATATCCACGACGATTTTGAAACAGAATAACCTGTTTGTCATCCTTCAGCGTTTCATAAATGGCATCTACCAGCTTGCGGGAAAAGGGGTTTGTATAATCGCGAGTTTCTTCTCGTTCTGCACCCATATCAACCAGGTCAACCAGGGGTGGCTTTGCCTTTTCCCAGCGCTTAGTGAGATGCAGGCCCTTATAGTGTTCTGTTGATAAATTATAGTAGCTTTCCAGTGCCGGTGTTGCCGATCCAAGCAAGACAACAGCCTGCTCCTCTCGTCCTCTCACCAGAGCCACATCGCGAGCATGGTATCGAGGTTCAGAGTCCTGTTGCTTGTAGCTGTTTTCCTGTTCTTCGTCTACAATAATCAGCCCCAGATCCTTCAGAGGGGTCAACACGGCAGAACGTGCACCAACTACGATCCTGAATCTATTCTTCTGAATCTGTTGCCAGGTCCATAAACGTTCAGCACCTTTTAACCCTGAATGCCACAGGGCTACAATGTTTCCAAATTTTGATTGAAAACGGTAGGCAATCTGGGGGGCCAGAGCAATTTCCGGAACCAGGACAATAACAGAACGTCCCTGCTCCAACGCATGGGCGGTGGCATTCAGATAGACCTCTGTTTTGCCACTCCCGGCCACACCAAAAAGGAGATAGGGATCGAAGACACGCGCATCCAGTGAGCGTTTGATCTCACCAAAGGCGATTTCCTGTTCATGATTGAGTTTGATGTCTTTGGGTGGCGGTCGATGGTAGTCTTTTAAGGGATCAATATCCGGTTCCAGCTCCTGCAGCGTCACCAATCCACGCTCTACCAGCTTTTTAATGATGGGCATATAGATTTCATGCTCATCTTTGAGTTTATCCAGTGCCAACCCTGAGGGATAGTCATTCAATAAATCATAGGCCCGTTGTTGAGCCCGGGCATTGGTTGGAATTTCAGAATCACGACCCAGGTCAGGGGTGACCAGATAATTGGAGGCATGTTTGCCTTTGAAGGCAAAATCATTTTCAAGCTCAATCAGTCCCTGTCGTTGGAGCCTGGCTACCCGGTTCACTGCAATTTCAGCTCCGAATTTTCGTTTCATGGCAGAGAGCTTGACCACACGCCGTCTTTCAAGAAAATTGGTAAATTCATCAGCCCCATGCAGAAGGAATGTGACCTGTATAATGACTTCTTTTTTCAAGCGGGCATCTGAAGGAATGGCTGACTGAATCACCCTTCCCAGAGGAGTGAAATAATAGCGGCTCATCCATTTGAGCAGGCTGATTAAGGGGGCATCAAAAACAGGGACGGGATCCATAATGTTTTCAAAAGTCTTGAGCTTACCGGTAAAGTCAGCCGGTGGATCAGACTTGACGCCAATGATCATTCCCTGCTGTTTACGCTTACCCAGAGAAGCCACCACGCGCTGTCCAACCTGGACCACATCATTCAATGTTTCAGGCACTGCATAGGTAAAGGCCTGATCCAGGCTTAAGGGAAATACGATCTCAACATACATGGCTTTATCCATCTTATAAAATGATACCTCTTTGGATTAAATGAAAAGGTTATTCAGAATGAGTGGTTAATGATCTGAAATTAATAAAAAGATATCAGGACCAAAGCACCAAATCAAGATTGATTGTTTATAGGTCAATAGGGCCTGAATAAAGCAATTGCGACATTTGGCCATCGTTCGTTACAAGGAGACTGTGAGCGCTTCCAGATTTACAGGTTAGTCGGTGGGCAGAAAATGCCTGAGGGCCTGTAAAGGATATTAGGGTATCAGATTTCGAGATAGCCAGCTCAGAGCGAGTGATGGTATGTCGAACAATGGCAGACCACTGGGTCGATTCAGACTTCCCGGCTGTCTTCAACAGGGGAAACTGTAAATAAATATTCTTTTCATCCATAACCACTTCGTGATGCTTTAAGCTTTCCAGGCTATCCGCTGGAGAAGTGTAGTAGCTGACTGGCTGAGACAGGTTGTTGGTGCCTGGGGTATAGGTTACATATGAGAGTACTGATTGGTTTGCATCTCGCCAACTCAACACAAACTGTGTTTTGGTGGTATGCAATTGCAGGTTTTCGATGTCAGATGCAAGTATATCCGCATCCTCAAAAAGCACCTTCTCATTATTTACACAAGCAAATTTCCAATACTCATCCTCCCAGTGCCGGTAAACAGCGGCCATAAAGTCTGATTTGGGCAGGCGTTCATCGTAAACAAAGGTCGCTAGTGTACTGGATACCCATAACGTGTCAGTTTCTAGAAAGGGTCCATCGTAATCATCGGGCCACAAGGGATAGAGTGCAAAATTATTCAGAAACTTCACACTGACGGGGTCGCCATTTTTATCCCAGTCCATACTAAATGATGATGCCGTGGTGTCAGTCATTTTCCGCACATGCAGCAATGAGGTATTGGAAGCACCTCCGGGATACTGGACACGCTTGAATTTATCAGCGGAATAGTTAAGGCTGGTTAGTTCATGGTATTGCTTTTTTCTACCGTAATCATTGCTGACAAACACCTGGCTCACCATGGTGGTGCCGTCCAAGCGACAGACGACCGGGTCATACCAGCCCCCGATCCCATAGTAGGCTCCCAGTTCTGAGGTTTGGGACCCTTGTCCGGGAGAATACCGAGTCACAATAAACTGCGGCCAGGAATCATCTCTGGTGAGTGAATAGTGTATCCATACTGCGCCGCTGGTATCCACATTACATTCAAATGCGGAATACATATCTGTAAATGCTTTATGATCGGAGCTGGAGAAAGCCTCCAGAATCACCAACTCTTCAGCCGGGAGAGCATTAAAAAGCAAAAGCCCCAACAGGAGTGATATGAACAAGGATCGTTGTTTCATTTTTTAATGATTTGTGATAACCAGGCACCCAGGGTGAGTGAAAGCCCCTGGACAATTAGGATAGTACCGAAATTCGCATTTTCAATATATGCAAAATATGCCAGGGTGTGCAGGGTTCCTCCAAAAGGAATAAACCAGAACAAGCCAGCCGCCCTAACCAGAATTCGCTCATCATAATGTTTGTCCTGATCAGGAAGGGGCAGCTTCCTGTTAAACAGTAATTGTACTAGACGATACAGGGTTAGCAAAAAGGTGTAGACCATGGTTGAGAATGTCAGCAAGAGGGCTATCTTCATTTCAGTAAATGTCGTGGTTACTGGCGATCCGAATAGCGGGTGCAGAAAGGCTGAAATCACGCCGGCAACCAGCATTCCAAAACGAAAGCGGATGGGGTTTTTGATAAATGACACGACTAAACTGACTTTAAGACTTTTCATGGCTCAACTGATCCCTCTTCAGGTGCTCTAAAACTAGGTTTGCCTGAGTGAGGAGCAAGGTCTAGTTGTTCAGGTTATGTGCTAATACTATTAATCACTCCGCTTTAGTGTCCCAAAATCCAGCATTTTACCGAGGGTAAGTCCTGCCTCAATACATTTCGCGACGTTTAAGGGGCTGTTTTGGGCGAAAAAGTACGGATGTCAGGGGAAGAGGACAGGTTCAAGCTTTGAATTGACCTTGTCGAAGTTTAGTTTGGTTTGCTAGTTAAAGGACAGTGTACAACCTGATACTCGGAGAAAAAAATCATGCAATTTACCGTTGATTCGTCAACCCTTTTACACGGCTTGCAAAAGGTGGCTCGCGTCAGCCCCACCCGTTCTACCATGCCCATTCTGAATCACATTCTCTTCACAGTGAAGGGAAATGTCCTCTCCATGCGCAGCACTGATATTGAAATTACTTACACGCTGAACCTGAATGTCCTTGGTGAAGAAGATGGTGCTGTTGCACTCCCCGTTCGCCTGCTACAGGAAATTACCAGCGAATTACCTGATACCGAATTGACTTTTGCCTGGGCTGATGACAACCGGGTAACCCTTTCAACAACAGGTGGTACCTATAAGATTGTTGGCCGTCCTGCTATGGATTTCCCGGAAGCACCTGAGTTGGGTCCGGCACAGAGTCTTGAAATCAAATCCAAGGTATTGAAACGCACCGTTGAGAAGACAGTCTTTGCCGTTTCAAAAGATGAGCTCAAGCCAGCACTGCTGGGAGTCCTGTTCGAGCTGAAGAAAAATGAAATCCGCGCAGTTGCCACAGATGGTCACCGCCTGGTTAAGTATACCAATACTGATTTTGTTTCTGCCGATTTTGAAGCCAATATTATCGTTCCCCCAAAATTTTTGTCACTGATCCAGTCCTTTCTGGATGACGGAGACAGCATTCACCTCTCCGTTGGGGAGAAATACATCAGTGTTGCCACAGAGACTGCCACCATTTTTAGCCGCCTCATTGATGAGCAATATCCTGACTATGGAAGTGTGATTCCATCGACCAACGAAAAGACAGTCACCCTTTCGAGTAAAGACCTGGTAACCACAGTGCGACGGGTTTCAATCTTTTCCAACAGAACCACCCACCAGGTTGCTCTAAAATTGCATCCCGGTTATATCGAAGTTTTCACTGAAGACCCCGAAGCCAGCACAAGTGCAAAAGAACAGGTCCTGGCTGAGTATGATGGCGAAGAATTGACCCTGGGTTATAACTCGATCTATCTGAAGGACATGCTCAAAAATGTGGAAACAGATCGCGTGGTCTTCCGGTTGGGTTCAGAAATTGGCCCGGGTCTGATACTGCCGGAAATTCAGGCAGAAAAAGAAGAATTAGTTATGCTCCTCATGCCCATCAGGCTACAGGGGTAGACAGGTATCTTTGCAGGACAGCCCGTCGTCAACCTGATTCTACAGCATGGAAATAAATGACAGGTCAGATGACTGGCAAAGATGAGATATTGAATAGTTACGGTATTATAGAAAATGAAACCTCTTAACTAACCCTGGTATGTTGATAAAATCACTTACTATGATCGATTTTCGTAAATACGAACTGGCCTCCCTGGAATTTGGTGACCACACCAATATTCTTTATGGTGAAAATGGTGCCGGTAAAACTACCATTCTGGAAGCGATCCATAGTCTGGCATATACCCGTAGTTTTAAAACCAGGTTGGATACCGATCTATCACGACATGGTCGTGTTGGCTATCAACTGAAGGGACTGTTTTCTGATCATCAGGGGTCTGACCATGAGGTACGAGTCAAGGTAGAGTCTGCCCGAAAAAAACTGGTGAGTGTCAACAAGAAGGGTCTGACCAGCCGAGCGCAGATTATTGGCAAATTCCCATTGGTTTCACTTACTCCCGAAGATGGGGACCTGACTTTTGGATCTCCTGAAATTCGACGACTGTTCTTTAACAAATTATTGTCTCAGGTGGATGCAACATATCTGGAAAACCTCCAGGTCTATGCTCGACTCCTGAAACAGCGCAACGCCCTGTTACAAGCTTACTCCAATGATGGCACCCCTATCGACCGTATCCAACTGTCTTCCCTGGATGACCAACGCGCCAGGGTATCAGCACTGCTACACGAGGCCCGTAGCAAGCATATCACTGAGTTCAAAAAACTACTGTATCTGGCTTATGGAGAACTGGAAGATGAAAAGTCGCTTAAGATGGCTTTTATCTCCAACACGCGTATTACGGCAGGAGAACCCGAGCACCTCTATCGTCAGGCATATCAGGATTCACTTGAAGAAGATATGCGCAAGGGCACTACCACCAGAGGACCCCACAGGGACATCTTTACTTTCTATTTAGACACCAAAGATTTACGCAAGTTTGGATCCCAGGGAGAGCACAAGCTGGTTCTGGTGGCCATCAAATTTGCCGAGGGTCGCTTTCTGGAAAGTTTCTTGGGAGAGCCGCCGGTTTTCCTGTTGGATGATCTGTTCGCAGAGCTGGATGTAAAACGCAGCACCATGATTGTTGAGAGCCTGCATGGAGGACATCAAATATTCATTACATCAACTGATCTGGCCGACCTGAGACATCACGGTCTGAAAGTCCAGGGAGACACCCTGCAGATTATTGATGCCGGAAAGATTCAGGCCCATGGCTAAGGCTCAAGTTATTGGCAATGTATTTACCCAACTCTTTAGAGATCTGGGTATTGATAATGCGATTCAGCAGAATATGGCGGTAACCCGCTGGGCTGAAATCGTGGGAGAACGAATTGCGGAAATCAGTGAGGCAGAACGCATCGAAAGTGGTGTTCTTTTTGTGAAAGTCAGCTCACCGGTTTGGCGCAATGAATTGGTATTTATGAAAAGCAATTTGATAAACAGTGTTAATGAAGCATTAGCAAAAACCGTAGTTAAGGATATCAAGTTTACATGAGTGATAATCAAACAAATCCTGCAGCAAAAAGTTATAGTGCGGAATCTATTACCGTACTCAAAGGTCTTGAGGCCGTACGCAAACGTCCCGCCATGTACATTGGTGATGTGGGCAAGCGTGGACTTCACCACCTTGTATATGAAGTAGTAGATAATTCCATCGATGAGGCCCTGGGTGGGTATTGTGACAAAATCACAGTCACCATTGGCAAGGGCGAAACCATCACAGTGGAAGATAACGGACGTGGTATTCCCGTTGACATGCACAAAGATGAAGGCCGACCTGCTCTAGAAGTTGTTATGACCTCCCTCCATGCAGGAGGAAAGTTTGACAAAGACTCCTATAAGGTATCTGGTGGTCTCCACGGTGTGGGTGTTTCTGTTGTTAACGCTCTGTCAGACTGGCTTGAGGTGGAAGTTTACCGCAACGGTTCCATTCATGATGCTGCTTTCAAAAAGGGAATTCTCAGCCAGGGCATGAAAATCACTGGCAAGACCAAGAAACGTGGTACCAAAGTCACCTTCAAAGCAGATGATGAAATTTTTTCTCACCACATTTTTGACTGGGATGTCCTTGAAGACCGAATCCGCGAGCTGGCTTTTCTGAACAAAGGCCTTTCCATCACAATGAAGGACGAACGTGATGATGAAGCTCGGGAAGAGACCTATCTGTACAAGGGTGGTTTGAAGCAATTCATTGATTACATGAATGAAAATAAGCATACCCTCCATCCTCAGGTTATTGCCTTTGAGGGTGAGAAGGATGATGTGCCGATTGATGTGGCTTTCCAATACAACGACAGCTACAACGAGAATATCCTGAGTTATGTAAATAACATTAATACCATAGAAGGTGGTACTCACCTCTCTGGTTTAAGAACGGCTCTGACCCGGACGCTGAACAATTATGCCACACGCAACAATCTTTTCAAAAAGGCCGCCACCTCCCTGAGTGGTGACGATGTTCGTGAAGGGCTGACCTGCGTTATTTCAATCAAAGTGGCTGAACCCCAGTTTGAAGGTCAGACCAAAACCAAGCTGGGTAATGGTGACATCAAGGGAATCGTTGATTCATTTGTCAGTGACCAGCTCAATGAGTTTATGGAGCAACACCCCGCCATCGCCAAGCGTGTCATTGAGAAGAGTCTCATGGCCGCCCAGGCCAGGGATGCTGCCCGCAAAGCCCGAGAGCTAACCCGACGCAAAAGTGCGCTGGAAAGTGGTGATCTACCTGGAAAACTGGCGGACTGCTCAACCAAAGATCCTTCACTCTGCGAAATCTATCTGGTTGAGGGAGATTCTGCTGGTGGCTCTGCTAAGCAGGGACGTGATCGTCGGTATCAAGCCATCCTGCCCCTCCGTGGTAAAATCATCAATTCTGAAAAGGCCCGCATCGACAAGATTTTGGGTAACAATGAAATCAGGATGATGATCACAGCCTTTGGAACCGGTTTCAAGGAAGACTTCGACATTGAGAAATTGCGTTATCACAAAATCGTCATTATGACAGATGCTGATGTTGACGGTGCGCACATTAGGACACTGTTACTGACCTTCCTATTCAGGTATTTGCCCGACCTTATCATCAATGGCTATGTCTATATCGCCATGCCACCCCTGTATCGCGTGAGTGTGGGCAAGAAAGAAAAATACTGCTTTGATGATGACGAACGAGATGTTGCCATTAAAACATTGACTGGCGATGGCGATCCAAACCGGGCCAAGATCCAACGCTATAAAGGTCTTGGTGAAATGAACCCGGATCAGTTATGGAATACCACCATGGATCCAGAGATGCGGACCATGATGCGTGTGAATCTGGATGATGCTGCTGCTGCAGACCGCATTTTTTCAACCCTGATGGGTGATGTGGTTGAACCCCGCCGTGAGTTCATCCAATCCCATGCTAAATATGTGACAAATATTGATGTCTAGGCGTGTCGTACTTCGACAGGCTCAGCATGACACGCCTTGTGTCTCCCTGAGGCTCTCGAAGGGTGACATCCCGAACTAAAGAATTTGAAAGAACTAGAATAAAGAGGTATTGAGTTGGAGATTCAGAGACAAAACATCCTGAACACATCGATCGAAGAGGAAATGAAAAAATCCTATATGGATTATTCCATGTCGGTCATTGTATCACGAGCCCTGCCTGATGTTAGGGACGGTCTAAAACCAGTTCACCGTCGAATCCTGTATGGAATGATGGAACTGGGTGTTGGTTACAATCGCGCCTATCGTAAAAGTGCCCGTATTGTTGGAGACGTCATGGGTAAGTATCACCCGCATGGTGATTCTGCCGTGTATGATTCCATGGTACGTATGACCCAGGAATTTTCCTTACGCTATCCCCTTGTAGATGGCCAGGGAAACTTTGGATCCATCGATGGTGACAGCGCTGCTGCCATGCGTTACACAGAAGCCCGTATGAAACGGATCTCCAGTGAAATGCTTAAAGACCTCGAAAAAGAGACGGTAACATTCACACCAAACTTTGATGAGAGCCTGAAAGAACCTTCAGTGCTGGCCGCCGTTATTCCCAATCTCTTGCTCAATGGTTCCAGTGGTATCGCCGTCGGTATGGCCACCAACATTCCACCTCACAATATGAATGAGGTTGTGGATGCCATTGTGGCTCAGATCGATAATCCTGAGATCAACGTCCAGGAGCTTATGGAGCACATCAAGGGTCCTGATTTCCCAACGGCTGCCATAATTTACGGCGCTGCTGGTATTCGTGAAGCCTACGAAACTGGTCGCGGCAAAATTACCGTTCGTGCACGCGCTAATATTGAAGAACGGAAGAATGGGCGCTTTAGCCTGGTCATTGCCGAGATCCCCTATCAGGTTAACAAGTCCTCACTTATTGAAAAAATCGTCATGCTGGTTCGGACCAAAAAAATTGAGGGTATTTCTGATATCCGTGATGAATCTGATAAAGATGGTATCCGCCTGGTGATTGAGCTGAAACGCGATGTAGTGCCTGAAGTTGTACTGAATCTGCTGTACAAGCATACGCAAATGCAAGAAACCTTCGGTGTCATCATGCTGGCACTGGTAGACGGTCTCCCCAAGGTTTTGACGCTGAAAGAGGTTATCGGCGAGTTTATCAAGTTCCGCCATGATGTCGTGGTCAAGCGTACACAATTTGAGCTGAAGGAAGCAGAAGCCCGGGCTCACATTTTAGAGGGATTAAAGATTGCTCTGGATAACCTTGATGCCATTATCAAGACGATTCGTGGCTCGAAGAATCCACCAGAAGCGAAAGCGTCTCTTGTATCAAAATTCAAACTCTCAGAAATTCAGGCTCAAGCCATTCTGGACATGCGTCTACAAAAGCTTACGGGTCTAGAACGACAGAAGATCATTGATGAATATACCGAAGTTCTGAAACTCATTGCGCGTCTGAATGAAATCCTCAACAACGTTGGTTTGAGAATGGAAATCATCAAGACTGAGTTGCTTGAGGTTCAGGATCGCTACGGTGATGAGCGTCGCACGGAGATCGTATTTGATGCCAAGGACTTCACAATTGAAGACATGATCGCCGAAGAGGAAATGGTTATCACCATTACTCACAATGGTTTTATCAAACGCTATCCCGTCAGTGGTTATCGTCGTCAAAACCGCGGTGGTCGTGGTTCTGCCGGAGCCAAGGCTCGCGATGAGGACTTTATTGAACACCTCTTTACTGCATCTACACATGATTACATCCTATTCTTTACTGATAGGGGTAAGTGTCACTGGTTGCGGGTTCATGAAATCCCACAGGCTGGAAAAGCCACCCGTGGCCGCGCCTTGATTAACCTTCTGCGTGTAGACCAGGGTGAAAACGTACAGGCCTACATTGCAGTTCGTGAATACTCTGATGACCTGTTCATTACCATGGCAACTGCCAAAGGTCTGGTCAAAAAGACTGCCCTGACAGCCTACAGTCGTCCTATGAAGGGCGGCATCTTTGCCATCGATATTCGTGAAGATGATTCCCTCATTGATGCTCAGATCACAACAGGCGAAAATGACATTATTCTAGGTACACGTAACGGCATGTCTATTCGCTTTAGCGAATCCAACATACGTCAAACCGGTCGCAAGACTATGGGTGTCAAGGGTATTGAACTCAAAGGTGAAGACGACAGTGTGGTAGGCATGATTGTGGTTCGTCGCGAAGGAACGGTTCTGGCGGTTTCTGAACATGGTTATGGCAAACGTACCGAAGTCATCAACTATCGCGTTCAGAATCGTGCCGGTAAGGGTATTATCACCATTAAAACCACACCCAAGGTTGGCAGCATGGTTGCCCTGCTTGAGGTTGTTGACAATGATGATCTCATGATAATCACCAGCAGAGGCGTATTGATCCGTCAGCCAGTTTCTTCAATCCGCAGTATTGGTCGCAACACCCAGGGTGTGAAATTGATCCGCCTGGATGATACCGATTCAATCGCTGCTGTAACACGGGTTCAGGAAGAAAAAGATCCAACTGAAGTAGGACAAACCGATGCTGAAGTAATTGATGGCGAGCAGGCCACAATCTTTGAAGCCGGGGAAGGCGCTCCAGAAGGAGATACACCAGAAGAATAGCTCGGAGCATGCTCAATGAGCCAGTCAGAAATTAAACAGGGGCTTGACCAAATTCTGGAACGGGTTGCACAGGCAGCCCGGCGGGTTGGCCGAAGCGAAGATGACATCACTCTGATTGGTGTCAGTAAACGCAAGCCGGTGGAAGCGATGCAAGCTGCTTATGATGCCGGACTCCGTGATTTTGGAGAAAATCGAGCTCAAGAAGTCCGGGATAAATTTCCCGGCTTTGCACCCGAAGGAATCACCAGACACTTTATTGGTCATCTTCAAAGCAACAAGGTCAAATATCTCCCGGGTCGTGTGGATATCATTCATACCATCGATTCAACCCGGATTGCGGATGCCATTGATGCAAAGTTTGGTGCTCAGGATTTAACCATCCCTGTACTGGTGGAGGTAAACATATCTGGTGAGGCCAATAAAGAAGGCGTGCAACCAATTGAGGCTTTTGAATTGGCTGCCTATTGCGCTGAGAAGCCCAACCTGGAGTTTCAAGGTCTGATGACGATCGGACCCCTCACCAGCGACACTGAACGCATCAGACAAGCTTTTCGGGAAATGAAGCTCATCACCGATCAGGTCGAACGGCGCATTGGTGTTCCAGGAGGACGAGCAATGCTTTCCATGGGCATGTCAGGTGATTTCGAAATCGCAATTGAGGAGGGCGCGACCCATATACGAGTGGGAACTGCCATTTTTGGAGCGAGGGAGTATTAATAAAGGAGTGAGTATGGCACGACTAACACCTCAGGAGGTCAGAGAACAGGATTTTAAGCAAGCTCCGCTCGGTTATAACAAGGATCAGGTAAACCAGTTCCTGGATGAAATCGCCGATGAGCTCGAAAATTTCATTCGTGAATCCAATGAGCTGCATGTTGAGATTAAGGCAATTGAACTTACGCTGAAAACCTATACAAATGTGGAAGACGCCCTGAAGGAAACGCTTCTACTGGCTCAGCAAGCCGCCCAGGACACCTTGAAGAATGCCCAAAATGAAGCTGATATTATCCTGCGGAAGGCCAACAGCGATAAAGATGCTCTGCTTTTCTCCGCCAAAGAAGATCTCTCCAACGCCCAAAGTGCTATTCGCACATTACAGACTCAGCGAGATGCTATCCTGGTAAAACTGAAGAGTATTCTGCGATCAAACCTGGAAGTGCTGGATCAGGAATTCTCAGAGGATGAGAAAATAGATGATCTACTCACAGACTCTGGCACTTTGAAAGATGAACGTATCGTTGATTTCTCAAAATCGGATTTGGTAATTGAGGACCTCGAGGCAGATGTTGAGCCTGAAATATCCATTAGTGACGAAGAAGCCGTTCCAGACGAATGAGTTTAGCCCCCATTATATTTTGTGCTCCTGAATTTCTAAACGCATTAAAGACAGCGTTTCCAGACACAGCTATATATCCCTTTGCCATGGATAGTGAAACCAGCAGAAAAACCATCGGTCATATGGATGACCTTAAGGGAAAACAGATCTGGATCCTCTATCTGGGTAACGACAATAACGGGGTCAATCAACCCGTTAAGGATCATATCAACCTGTCCTCAGAAAATCCTCTGCTCGGACCGGTAGATTTAAGCCAGGGTCCCAGATTCCCAGATATGTCTTCTGTTTATGAAGATGATGATGGTATTGTTGTGGTTTTTGGTCTGGATAAAGATCTTAAAAAATTTGAAGAACCCTGGGCTGAGGTTGATAGCGGAGTCTGGGAGGCTATTGCATTAAAACATCGCGGGTGTAAACTGCGCGCCTGGTTAATTACTGATCTTGAAAAATGGGTCAATGAAGCAGCATTATTAAATTAGATTACCAATTATTTTAGAACGACCCATAAAGGTCAACTGGAGGAAAGATGCAAAAGAATAGTGTTAACAAAGCAATAATTGTCGGCCGAATGGGACAAAAGCCAGAATTGAAATACACGCCTGCCCAAACAGCCGTTACAAATATTACTATCGCAACCAACGAAACCCGTCGAGATGCTTCTGGCAACAATATTGACTCTACCGAATGGCACCGGGTGGTGGTTTTTGGTAAAACTGCTGAATTTGTGGCTAATTATTTAGACAAGGGAGCCCTGATTTACGTCGAGGGTCGCCTGCAGACCCGCTCATGGGAAGACCGTGATGGTGTAAAAAAATATACCACTGAAATTGTGGCCATGACTGTAACCCCACTAGGAGGTGGCGGTGGATCACAACAAGGTGGTGGAAGTCGACCAGCTCAGAATAGCGGTGGTGGCTACGGTGGTGGTGCGCCTTCTGGCGGAGCCCCCTCTGGAGGATCAGCACCTGGTGGTAATCCCTTTGGTGGCGGAGAGGATGATGAGCCGTTACCATTCTAATCACCACTTTTTTTACAATTGTTCTTTACCAAGCGAGGATTCGAATCCTCGCTTGGTGTTTTTAGGACACTACCGATGATTGACAATCCCCTTTGCCCCCTCTGCTCACACGAAAACACCAATCACTTTCACAAAGATGACTTTCGCGAATATTTGACTTGCTCAGTCTGTGACCTGGCCTTTGCTCATCCAGATTCATGGTTGTCCCGTGATGAAGAGTTCAAGCGTTATGAATTGCACGAAAACAATCTGGAGGATCCAGGGTACCGTAACTTCCTGACAAAAATGTGTGAGCCTATGCTGCAGCGTATCCAACCCAAATCAAAAGGGCTTGATTTTGGATCCGGACCCGGACCGCTTCTGAAACTCATGTTTGAAGAACAGGGACATGAGATATCCATTTACGACACCTTCTATGCCCCAGACACATCAGTGTTTAACACCAGCTATGATTTTATAACCACAACCGAGGCGGCTGAACACTTGCACAATCCTCTTGAGGAACTGGATCGTTTATGGACTTCGCTCAAAGCAGGCGGATTCCTGGGAATTATGACCAGCCTCCGCATGCCTCCATTGAATTTCACAACCTGGCACTATATCAAGGACGAAACCCACGTCATTTTCTTTTCTCCAAAAACCATGAAATGGTTGGCGGATCATTGGAATGCCAAGCTTGAGATCATCAGTGATTCTGTGGTGATCTTCGAAAAACATTCGTATACACGTCCAAGCGCGGATTCGAATCCGCGCCTGGCAGGAAAAACAACATGAAATATATCGATGTATTCCCCTTTGCACACACAAACATCGGCTTGCGCTTCCTTCTGTTGCGACGTGCTCCCCACAACAGTTATCCCGGTATCTGGCAACCCGTGGCAGGGAAGATTAAATCTGGTGAAAAAGCCTGGCAAGCTGGCCTGAGAGAACTACAGGAAGAAACCGGGTTTTTACCCCGCAACTTTTACACCCTGGATCATGTCTCCAGCTACTACCTCCACACCACCGATGAGATACTTCAAGTGCCTGCTTTTATGGCTGAAGTCGAACAAAAAGAGCCCACTTTGAATCACGAACACGATGACTTTCAGTGGCTTACGCTGAATGAAGCAATGGAGACAGCATCCTGGCAACCCTACCGAAAAGCATTGATTTCCATACCCAATCTACTGGATTCGTCGCCTGCCCTCGCCCTGGCAAAAATTTCACTAAGAAATTGATTTTTTCTCTTAAACCCTTGATTTTTTTGTCCGAAACCTCACTTTTTCACACTTTTTTTCCACAATATACTGGAACCCCTTCATTTCAAACCACAATATATAGTATCACTTAAAGCATTTTCTTAAGTGGTTGCTTTAAGTGCCTAAAAAACAACTGTATTTTCTTGACAAGATTTTATCAGCCCCCTAAATTCTTTACGAATGCGGTGCAGGACAGGTTACACTCCGCATAACAATTGGAAGCGATGTAAAGTCGGAAGAGGCTGCGTATGAAGCGATACAGCTTACAAGTACTGGTATTGGCTCTAACCCTGACGTTTGTACAGTGTTCAATGTTC
>JAERTH010000073.1 GCA_016844955.1 Fidelibacterota bacterium
CAATCTGTTCCAATAATTCTTCTGGTATTGTACAATTATTCTGATAGGTCATGGTTTACTCCTTTCTAGTCAACAACTATTAGGATACATGACCTGTCCCTTTTGGGGAAATTACAGAAAGAATTTTACACTAGCACCCCAGATTCTGCAACAAACTTTCTGTAAAATGGTCAATACCCATATAGTTTAATAAATCTCAACTGGAATTCAAGTTCAAATAAGTCCGTCCGGTCTCCCAATCTTCGCTGATTTCCATCAGCACCGCACTCACCAATCGCAAGCAAGATGCTTCATTCGGAAATAATCTAATCACTCGTGTGCGTCTCTTGATCTCCTGACTGACACGCTCCAACAAATTGCTGGTCCGAAGCCGCCTGCGATGTTCTTCAGGAAAATCAAACACTGACAATCCTTCCGGAATAGCACTTTCCATCCAGTCCGCCAATGCAGAAGCAACTGATGAATATTTGATCACAATCTGCTTGAGGTATACCTCTGCCTGCTCACGATCTGGTGCATTGAAAACTGCCCGAATATCCGCAGCAACTGCCTGGCGCATTTTCTTTCTGGGAACATACTGAGCTGCGTTCTGCTGCAGATGAAACTGACATCTCTGCCAGGGAATACCGGTGAAGATAGCTTGTCTGGCTTTCCTCATCCCGGAATGATCATCGCTAATGATCAGCTTGATTCCCTTCAATCCACGCTCAACCAGGTTGTCCAGAAAAGCTCTCCAATGCAGTTCTGCTTCACTCAGAGACACGGAAACACCCAAAATGCGCCGTTTTCCGTCCTTTCCAACTCCTGCAGCCATCAATATAGCCGCATTCTGGATGTGGCCGTCCATACGCACCTTCTCATATCGTGCGTCCATGTACAGGTAGACGATCTCTCCCAGTGGTCGATTGCGCCAGGCTTTTAACACATCATCCATCTGACTGGCTGCTCGACTGACCTGGGTACTGCTCACTGAGGTGCCGCACAGTTGCTCTGTGATCGCTGCTACTCTTCTGGTTGAGACGCCTTGCACATACATCTCTGCCAGAGCCAGGGTCAAGGCTCGCTCACTGCGTAATCCTTTCTCCAGCGCATCTGGATAGAAATCACCAGCTCTCACCTGGGGTACTGCAAAGCTGATCTCTCCCATCCGGGTCTTGACCTTCTTTGCCTTGTATCCATTGGCGTGGCCCTTTCTCAACGGACTGCGTTCGTATGGCCCCGCTCTCAGGTGTCGATCCCGTTCCAATTGCATAGCTTCGTTGATCAGGATCCGAATCATTTCTGGCATTGCTTCCATTCCGTCTGCTGCAATTGTCAAGGGACCAAAAACTGTACCAATCATAAGTGGAGTCTAGGGCTTGAAACCAGAAGCAAGAGCATAGTTATGAGGGGACAGGTTAGCCAGGGCTTCATGAGGTCGCTGTGTATTGTACATCTCCATCCAATCAAAAGCCATATCCTGAGCCTCAGCCACAGATGAAAACAAATAAGCATCCAAAATATCCTCCCGGAAGGTTCGGTTCAATCGTTCAATATAGGCATTTTGAGCAGGCTTTCCCGGCTGAATGAACAACCAAAACACATTCTGGTCTCTGGCCCAATCTCTAATTCGATGAGATAGAAACTCAGGGCCATTGTCGCTTCTGATTTGTTGAGGATATCCTCTGGTACTGGCAATCTGATCGAGAATTCGGATCACACGCTGAGAAGGGATGGAAGTGTCAGTGCCAATCCAAAGCACTTCCCGGTTGAAATCATCAATCACATTGAAAGTGCGAAAGCGTTTCCCTGAAGTCAGCGCATCGCTCATGAAATCGACAGACCAGGAGACATTGGGTTTATCAGGGACGAAAAGAGGTACTGGAACCCTGCTGGGGAGCCTTTTCTTTGGTTTCACCCGGATATTGAGACCCAACTCTCTATAAATGCGCCGGATCCGCTTGTGGTTGGCCTGAATGCCCTGCGAACGGATCATGGCAGTCATCTTTTTCACACCCCATCGTGGATGCCTGGCTGCCAGGTCCCGGAGCTGATTCTTCAATTCCAAATCAGGTGATCGGCTGGGTTTGTAGTAGAAGGCGGTTCTATTGAGCTGGACAATTCGACAAGCCCGGCGGACTGTGCTCTCATGTTCCTCGACTGCATAAGCAGCCAACTTCCTCTTCTCTTTGGTTACGAGAGTTTTTTTTCGACAATATCCTTGAGGATCATATGATCCAGGCTGAGGTCGGCATACATGCGTTTGAGCTTGCGATTTTCTTCTTCCAGTTCTTTCAGCCTGCGCAGCTGGCTTTCATCCAAACCCCCATATTTCGATTTCCATTTGTAATAAGTAGATTGAGAGATCCCATGTTCTCGACAGACATCGGCGACCGTTCTGTTCATTAGTTCGGTTTCTTTGAGGATTTTGATGATTTGACCTTCGCTAAATTTAGACCGTTTCATAATTTGCTCCTACTATCATTCTATCTTGGATTTCTCTACTTTCTTCTGGTCTAATTTTAGGGGCTACTTACCCAATCTGTTCCAATAATTCTTCTGGTATTGTACAATTATTCTGATAGGTCATGGTTTACTCCTTTCTAGTCAACAACTATTAGGATACATGACCTGTCCCTTTTGGGGAAATTACAGAAAGAATTTTACACTAGCACCCCA